>NZ_JBHVVI010000151.1:0-19184 GCF_042883685.1 Kitasatospora sp. NPDC058190 | reverse complement strand
TTTTTTTATAATGCCCCGGCTGTCCTTCTCGGTGTGGGGGGGGGGGGGGGGCGGGGGCCGCACCCCCCCCCGCCCACCACGGCGTGCGAGCGCGCGCCCGGAGGTCCGCACGGGAGGCTCATTCACCCCAGCGCGGCAGGTCCGGCACGTCGATCCCGAGCAGGTCCAGCGCCCGCCCGGCCGTGTGCTCGACGATCTCGTCGACGCTGCCGGGCCTCAGGTAGAACGCCGGCACCGGCGGCATGACGATCCCGCCGGATTCGGTGACCGCGGCCATGGCCCGTATGTGACCGAGCGTCAGCGGGGTCTCCCGCACCATCAGCACGAGGCGGCGGCGCTCCTTGAGCGTCACGTCCGCCGCCCGGGTCAGCAGGTTGTCGCCGTTGGACTGCGCGATCGCCGACAGCGTGCGGATGGAGCACGGCGCGACGATCATCCCGGCCGTGCGGAACGAGCCGGAGGCGATGGCGGCGCCCACATCCGCGGCCCGGTACACGACGTCCGCCATGGCGGCCAGATCCGCCGCCGACAGGTCCGTCTCGTACGCACGGGTCTGCTGCCCGGCGGGCGTGACGACGAGGTGCGTCTCGACGCCGGCCTTGCGTGCCAGCTCCAGCACCCGCAGCCCGTACACGATCCCGGTCGCACCACTGATACCCACGACCAGCCGACGTCTGTCCATCCATCCTCCTCCAGTGCGAGGACGACGTTAGGCAGCCGCACCAACGCCCCTCTATCGCCGCGCTATCGCGACGGGTCCTCGCAGTCCGGCCCACCCGCGGGGACTCGGGGCGTCCGTGATCGCCTCCAACGACGGGAACGACCACGCCGACCTGCCGTTCGACCTCAGCGTCGCCCGACCGCGGGGTCCGCACCGCTCACCCGTTGTGCCGCTTCGGTGGCCGCAAGTGTCGGGTTGGGAACGATCCGGGGGAGCCCGACCGGGACGGTGGACGCCGGTGGCATGATGTCCCGGCCATGTCTGCCCCGAGAACCGAGCCCGTGCCCACGGCGGTGCGTGCCGCCGCGCTCGACCTTCGCGTACTGCGGGCTCTGCCCTTCGCGACGGTCTGCGTCGCGCTGTCCGCCTTCGGGCACGGGCTGGCGTCCGGCAGCGCGGTGGCGCCGGGCGCGCTGCTGCTCGGGTGGGTGCTCGTCGGCGCCGTCGCCGTGCTCGCCGCGCGGCGGGAGCGCTCACTGCGGGCGATCGTCGGTGGCCTGGCCGCGGGACAGGGGGGACTGCACGTCCTCTTCCACGCCGCGCAGTGCGGTCAGCGCCCTCCGACGGCTGCCGGGCCGGCCAACCCCTCCGCCCCCATGGCCGCGATGCCCGGGATGCACGGCATGTCCGGCATGACCGGCATGACCGGCATGACCGGCATGACCGGCATGACCAGGGCTCTGTCGGCGGGCAGCGGGCGCTCCGGTCCGTCGGCGGCCCATGTCGCGGCGGGAAGCAGTGCGGCTCCGCACGCCGTCGTCGCGGCGACACACGTCTCCTTCTGGAGCCATGCGGCGTTCCTGGGGCTGAGTCCCGCGATGCTCGTCGCGCACCTGGCGGCGACCGTCGCCGCAGGATGGTGGCTGTGGCGGGGCGAGGTGGCCGTGTGGCGGCTGGTCCGGCTGACCGCCGGGACCGTCACCGCGACGGTTCACGCCCGCGCGGCGTCGCTGCGCGGCGCGCTGGCCCTGTTCGCGATGCTGCGCGGCGGGACGCACGGACGGTCGCGGGCCGCTGCCGCGCGCTTCGTGCCCGCCGAGGGCCGGTGGTGGCAGCCGCGATGGACGCTGTTGCGACATGTGGTGATCAGGCGCGGCCCGCCGTTGGTACCGGCCGTCTGACCGGAGCGGGAACGCCGTCCGGTCACGGCCGTCCGCCCTCCCCCCTGATCACCCACGCGTGCTCCGTCTCCACGGGCGCACGCGTACCTCCGACCCGGAGACCACACAGCCATGAGCCTGTCCCTGAAGAAGCGTCTTGCCGCCGCCTGCGCCGTGGCCGCCGCGACCGTGCTCAGCGCGGCCGTACCGGCGTCCGCACACGTCATCGTGCAGCCGAACAGCGTGCCCAAGAACGCGACCGACCAGACCTTCGCGTTCCGCGTGCCCAACGAGGACGACAAGAACAGCACGGTGAAGGTCGAGATCGACTTCCCCACCGACCACCCGATCCCGTCCGTCAAGGTCGCGCCGGTGGCGGGCTGGACCGACGCGATCCAGACCACCAAGCTCGCCACCCCGATCCACACCGACGACGGCGACATCACCGACGCCGTCTCCCAGGTCGTGTGGACCGGCGGCCAGATCACCCCCGGCCACTTCCAGGACTTCACCGTCGACCTCGGCGCGCTGCCCGACGGCACGGACAAGGTGGTCTTCAAGGCCCTGCAGACCTACAGCGACGGCACCGTGGTGCGCTGGATCGAGGAGCCCCAGGACGGCCGGCCCGAGCCGAAGAACCCGGCACCGGTGCTCAAGCTGACCGCCGCCACCGCCGGCGACTCCGACGCTCCCGCCCCCAGCGCCGCGGCGAGCGCCAAGGCCGACCCGGCGCCGGCGAACACGACGAGCACCGCGACCGCGAAGGCGGGCGGCAGCGACTCCACCGCCCGCGCACTGGGCATCGCGGGCATCGTGGTCGGCGTCCTCGGCGCGGTGACGGGCGTCGTGCTCGGCCGCCGCGGTCGCGGCACCGGCGCGGACGCCTCGGCGTAAGGGCCCGGGGCGGTGCGGGGCGCGCGTCCCGCACCGCCCCTGTCCGGCAATCGCGCACCGACGGGGTCAGAAATCGAACAGGCCGTGCCATACTCGGCCGCATGGAGCCCGGGACAGCGGTCCGCACAGCACGCGCGGGAGTGTTCACCGCGCTGCTGCTCTCGCTGTCGGCCGGCGGCCACATCCTGCTGACCGGCACGCCTTTGCCCGCCACCGTCATGGCCATGGCCGCCGTGGTGGTCTTCGGCACCGCGCTGCTGCTGTCCTCCGCCGAGCGGGCTTTCCTCCAGATCGCCGCAGTCCTCATCCCACTCGAACTGGCGCTGAACGCCGTCTACAACGTCGGCCAGGACACCTGCGGAACCGGCAGCCGCCCCAGCGGTGGCCTGCTGCCCGACCTGCTGTGCGGCGGTGGCCCCGTCCACGGCACGGGCCCCGTACCCGAATTGCCCGGGCAGCTCACCGGCGGCCAGTTGGCCGCCGTGTTCCTCGCCCACCTGGCCGCCGCGCTCGTCGCGGCCGTGTGGCTGCGCCAGGGCGAGAAGGCCGTCTTCCGGCTGCTGGGCGTCGCTGCCGCGCTCACGATGCGGCCGGTGCGGCTCCTGCTGGCCTGGCTGGTCCCGGCCGAGCCCGAGCAGGCCGTGCGCGCCCGGGCGCTCCCCGACGACGATCGTCCGGCGCCCCAGGAGGTTCTGCGGCGCGGCGTCCAGCGGCGCGGCCCGCCGCCACTCGTCCCGGCGCTGAGCGGCTGACCGGGCGGCCGACGCTCGTCCACCGAGCGTGCCGTCCGCGGGGTGATCGCCCCGACAGCCCACCGCGCCCTTCCTCGCAGCCCACCCGGGCGGAACCGCGTCGGCGCGCCCCCGCCCGTACTTCCCCTTCCCCGAATCTGCACGGAGACGTCCCGGACCCGGTTTTCCGGCCCTCGCGGCCATGCCCGGCGCCCGCGAGACGGGAGACGAGGCCACCCATGAGCGACCGGAACAGCCAGGACGCCAAGAAGTCCGCACGCGAGCGGATGCGCACCGAGCGTGAACGCCAGCAGCGGGCCGCATCCCGCCGCAAGAAGATCGTCATCGGCGGCATAGCCGTCGCCGTCGTCGGCGCGGCCGTCGGCATCAGCATCGCGCTGGCCGGGAACGGCGGCAGCAGCGGCCCGCTGGTGGTGCCCGCGAACGCCAGTGGCACCAACGGCACCGTGATCGTCTACGGCAGCCCGGACAACAAGAACGTCCTGGACGTGTACGAGGACTTCCGCTGCCCGGTCTGCGACAAGCTGGAGCAGGCCGACGGCCCGACCATCCAGCAACTCGCCGACAACGGCACGTACGCCATCCACTACCACCTGGCGACCTTCCTGGACGCCAACCTCGGCGGCAGCGGGTCGAAGAACGCCCTCGCCGCCGCGGGCGCGGCACTGAACGAGAGCACGGCGAAGTTCAAGCAGTTCCATGACGTGCTCTACGCCAACCAGCCGAACGAACAGGACGACGCCTTCGCCGACACGAACCACCTGCTCGACCTCGCCGCCAAGGTCCCCGGCCTGGTCACCCCCGACTTCACCAAGGCGGTCCAGGACGGCACCTACAAACCCTGGGCCGGGAAGGTCAACGACGCCTTCAACAACAGCGGCGTCTCCGGGACGCCCACGCTGAAGCTCAACGGCAAGCAGCTTCAGGTGTTCGACAGCCAGGGCAACCCGATCACCCCGGACCAGTACACCCAACTGATCCAGCAGACCGTCGCCGCCAAGTAGAGCCGGGGGACCACAGACCATGACCACCTCCGCCCGACCCGGCACCGGCCCGACGACCGGACGGCTCACCGAAGCCGTCCGCAGCGGCCGGGCGTTCGGCCTGCTGCTGCTCATCGCCGGCGCCCTCGGCCTGGCCGCCTCCGTCACCCTCACCCTGGAGAAGATCCGGCTCCTGGAGAACCCCTCCTACGTCCCCAGCTGCAACATCAACCCGATCATCAGCTGCGGCTCGGTGATGCGCACCCCCCAGGCGTCGGCCTTCGGCTTCCCCAACTCCCTCATCGGCGTCGGAGCCTTCGCCGTCGTCGTCACCATCGGGGTCTCCGTGCTGGCCGGGGCGCGGCTGCCGCGCTGGTTCTGGCTGGGCCTCCAGGCCGGGACCCTGTTCGGGGTCGGCTTCGTCACCTGGCTGATGGACCAGACGCTGTACGAGATCGGCGCGGTCTGCCCGTACTGCATCGTCGTGTGGATCGCCACCATCCCGCTGTTCTGGTACACCACCCTGCACAACGCCAGGCACGGGGTGATCCCGCTGCCCGCGCGGTGGCGCCCGGCGACCGAACTGGTCGCGCGCTACCACTGGGTCGTCCCGGCCGTCTGGTACCTGGTGATCGCCCTGCTCGTCCTCAACCGCTTCTGGTACTACTGGCACACCCTGCTGTGAAGCCCCTGGGCAGCCCCACAGCCGTCGGCGCCCGACCACGCGGGAGGATTTTCCGGACGTTCTTCGGAACTTTCCCCGGCCTCGATCCGACTACCAGTGCCGGGCCCGCGCACGGCTGGCCCCCGCCCTCGGATCGTCCCAGGAGAGTTCCATGCGTTCTCGTGTTCTGTGCGGCACGGCCGCCGCCGTCGCCCTGCTCGTGACGGGCTGCGGCAGCGGTGGGAGCGCCAAGTCCGGCGAGGCGGGCGCCATCACGGCCGCCGCGCCGGGCGCCGGAGCCTCCTCGGCCGCGGCGGCCTTCCCGGTCAAGGTCGCGGACTGCGCCGGGAAGGAGACGGTGTTCGACTCCGCGCCGAAGAAGATCGTCACCAGCAACGCCTCCAGCCTGGAGATGCTGCTGCAGCTCGGTGCGGGCGACCGGGTCATCGGAACCGGCTTCCCGCCCGGCAAGGGCACGCTGCCCGCCGACGTCGCCGATGCCGGGGCGAAGGTCCCGGTCCTCGGTGACATGGTGATCCCGAAGGAGAAGCTGCTCGGCTCCGGTGCGGACCTGTACGTGGAGACCTTCGCCGACATGGGCGGCATGGGCGGCGGCATGGGCACCGCCCCGACCGCCCAGGAGTACCAGGCCGCCGGGATCAAGCGGGTCTTCCTGCACTCCACCGCCTGCGCGGCCGTGGCCCCGGCCGCGGTGCGGGACCTGACCGGCGTCGAGGGCGACATCAAGAGCCTCGGCCAGGTCACCGGCACCTCTGCCAAGGCCGACGCGCTGGTCGCGGACATGGAGAAGAAGGTCGGCGCCGTGGAGACCGCGCTGGCGGGCGTGGCGGCGGACAAGCGCCCCGGCTACTTCTTCTTCGACTTCGACGCGGGCACCAAGCAGCCGATGGCGGCGGGCAACCGGCAGGTCGCCAACGCGGTGATCACCCTGGCCGGCGCGCGCAACGTGTTCGGCGACGTCGACGGCGACTTCAAGCCCGTCTCCTGGGAGGATGTCGTCGCCAGGAACCCCGACTGGATCCAGCTCGGGGTGCGCAACCGCGGCAGCGACGCCGAGAACAAGAAGGCCTTCGACGACGCGGAGAAGTTCCTGCGCGAGTTCCCCGCCACCAAGGGCCTCAAGGCCGTCCAGGAAGGCCACTTCGTGCGCATCGGTTCCGAGGTGACCACCATCGCCGGCACCCGCAACGCCGACACCGTCCAGCAGATCGCCCACGCCCTCTTCCCCGACCAGGTCAAGGACGCCCAGTAGATGACCGCCGCCACCGCGGCGACCGGCCGCCGGCCCGCGCGCACCGCGCGGGCCGGCCTCGTCGCGTCCGCGCTCTCCCTCGCCCTGGTCCTCGCCCTCACCCTCGCCGTCTCCCTCGGCTCGGTGGACATCCCCGTCCGGGAGGTGTGGACCGTCGTCGGCCACCGGCTCACCGGTTCGGCCCCCGAAGCCGGCACCCGGGACCTGATCGTCTGGCAGCTGCGGGTGCCCCGCGCCCTGCTGGCCGCGATCGTCGGAGCCGGACTCGGCCTGGTCGGCACCGCCGTCCAGGCCCTGGTCCGCAACCCGCTCGCCGACCCCTACCTGCTGGGCATCTCCTCCGGCGCCTCGCTCGGCGCGGTCGCCGTCATCGTCCTCGGCGCCGGCACCGGCTTCGCGTTCGGCTTCGGCGTCTCGGCCGCCGCGTTCGCCGGAGCCCTGGCCTCCTTCGCCCTCGTCTGGGCGATCGCCAGGCGCGGCGGCGGCTTCGCCCCGATGCGCCTGGTCCTCGCCGGGGTGGCCATCGGACAGTTCCTCTCCGGCTTCACCAGCTTCCTCGTCCTCCAGGCCGGCGACGAGCAGCAGACCCGGGGTGTGCTGTTCTGGCTGATGGGCAGCCTCGGCGCCGCCACCTGGGACCAACTCGCCGTCCCGGCCGCCGCCGTCGCCCTGGGCTGGCTGGCCCTCCAGGGCCGCGCCCGGCACCTCAACGCGCTGCTGATGGGCGACGAGACCGCCGCCGGCCTCGGCGTCGACACCGCCCGGCTGCGCCGTGAACTGTTCGCCGTCACCAGCCTGCTCACCGGCGTCCTGGTGGCGGTCTCCGGCGCGATCGGCTTCGTCGGCCTGCTGGTGCCGCACGTGTGCCGGCTCGTCGTGGGCGGCGACCACCGCCGGCTGCTGCCGCTGTCCGCCCTGACCGGCGCCGTCCTCCTGGTGGCCGTCGACACCGTCGCCCGCACCGCCCTGGACACCCAGGAACTGCCGATCGGCGTCGTGACCGCCGTCATCGGCGCACCCGTCCTGCTGTACCTCCTCGACCGGAAGCTGGAACGCTGTTGACCTCCTCCCCCTCCTCGAAGGAGGGGGATTCCCCTCAGCCTCGCGGCTGAGCCGCTGCGCGTGAGCGCTGCGGTGGGACGACTTCCTGCTTCACCGACGACCGCCCGCCCGGAGTACTCCGTTGAGGTCTTACACCGTCTCCACAGGCCGCAACCGCCAGTCCGGCGGCCAGGATGTTGAGTGCCGCGTTCACGTCCCGGTCATGGACCGCTCCGCATTCACACACCCACTCGCGGATGTTCAGAGGCATCTCATCGCGGATGGTTCCGCATGCGCCGCACAGCTTGGAACTGGGGAACCATCGGTCGATGGTGATCAGATCCCGGCCGTACCAGGCGCATTTGTATTCCAGCATGGTCCGCAGCTCGGTCCAGCTCGCGTCGCTGATGGCGCGGGCGAGCTTGCGGTTCTTGAGTATGTTGCGGACGGTCAGGTCCTCGATCACGACCACTTGGTTTTCGTGGACGAGTCGGGTGGTGAGCTTGTGCAGGAAGTCCCTGCGCCGGTCGGCGATCTTCGCGTGGACGCGGGCGACCTTCTTGCGGGCCTTCTCGCGATTCTTCGAGCCCTTGGCCTTGCGGGCAAGTTCCCGCTGGGCCTTGGCCAGACGCTCCCGATCCTTGCGCTCGGACCGGGGGTTGGCGATCTTCTCCCCGGTGGACAGTGTCACCAGGCTGGTGATCCCCGCGTCGATTCCCACGGCTGTGTTCAGCTTGGGCATCTGCTCGATGGTGGGGTCGTCGCACAGCATGGAGACGAACCAGCGCCCGGCCGCGTCCCGGGATACGGTCACCGTGGATGGCGACCGACCCTCCGGAAGAGGCCGGGACCACCGGATGTCCAGCGGCTCCGTCATCTTCGCCAGCATCAGCCGGCCATCCCGGTACCGGAATGCGGAGGTGGTGTACTCGGCGCTGTCCCGGGACTTCTTCTTCGACTTGAAGCGGGGATACTTCGCCCGTTTCTGCCAGAAGTTGGAGAACGCCCCTTGCAGGTGGCGCAGGGCCTGCTGGAGCGGGACGGAGGAGACCTCACAGAGGAACGCAAGCTCCTCGGTCTTCTTCCACTCCGTCAGCATCGCCGACGTGGCGTTGTAGTCCACCCGCTCATGACGCATCGTCCACGCCTCGGACCGGGCGGCCAGCGCCTTGTTGTAGACGAGCCGCACACATCCGAACGTGCGCGACAGCTCAGCCGCCTGCACATCGGTCGGATAGAAGCGGAACTTGAAGGCTCGCTTCACGTGAGCAACCGTCACAGAACACACAGTAACACCAACCTTTGCGGCCACCCGCGGATGATCAACTGTCGAGATCCCGGCCCGCCTTGGCGGCGACACGGCTATCCCTGCCTCGCTACGCGAGAGCGTCGTTTTCTCCCCCGCAAGTGGGAGGCACCCCTACCCCCGGCTAAAGCCGGGGGTATCCACGAAGGAGTTCTGATGAGGATCACCGTCGAGGACATCACCGTCACCCTCGGCGGGCGCGACGTCCTCTCCGACGTCGGCCTGATCGCCGCCGAGGGCGAGATCGCCGGTCTCGTCGGTCCCAACGGCGGCGGCAAGTCCACCCTGCTGCGCACCGTCTACCGGCATCTGCGCCCGCACGCCGGGCGGGTGCTGCTGGCCGACCGGGACGTCCGGTCCATGGCCCCGGCCGAGGCGGCCCGGCACGTCGCGGCGCTGCCCCAGGAGCGCGGCTCGGACTTCGAGTTCACCGTGCGCGAGGTCGTCGCGATGGGCCGCACCCCGTTCAAGCGGGCCTTCGCCGGCGACGACGAACGCGACCACGCGACGGTGGCCGAGGCCCTGGAGCGTGTCGGTCTCCAGCCGTACGCGCAACGCCGGTTCGCGGAGCTTTCCGGCGGCGAGCGCCAACGGGTCCTGCTCGCGCGGGCGTTCGCCCAGCAGCCGGATGTCCTGGTGCTGGACGAGCCGACCAACCACCTCGACGTCCAGCACCAGGTGGAGCTGCTCGCCCTGCTGCGCGAACAGCGCCGCACCACCCTGATCTCGCTGCACGACCTGAACGCCGCGGCCTCGCTCTGCGACCGGCTCCACGTTCTGCACGACGGCGCTCTCGTCGCCTCCGGGGCACCCCGGGAGGTGCTCACCCCGGACTTGCTGGCGAAGGTCTTCGGGGTGCGGGCCACCGTGGTCGAGCACCCGCTGACCGGCGACCCGCTGATCGCCTTCGACCACCGGAACACCCTGCCCACCCCGACCGCGGAGGAGTCAGCCGTCACGGTGTGAGATCGGTGCGGGTGACCCCCGGTCCCCCCACGGGACCGGGGGCCACCCGCACGGCCGGAGGTGGTCAGGAGGCCTCGAAGTGGCTCGGCCGGCCGTCGCGCAGCACCAGGGTGCCCTGCCGCTCGGCGTCGGCCCGGCGCATCAGCTGCCAGCTGCCGTCGGGCCGGTGCAGGACGGCCGAGTGCCACGGGGTGGTCCAGGCGTCGGGGGCGTCGAGGAGGCGGATGCCGAACTTGGCGGCGCCGCGCGGCTGGGGGTGGATGGACAGGCGGACGGTACGGGGGTGGTGCTCGGCGATGAGGTCGCCCCAGGCGCGGCTGCGCTGGATGACGCCGTAGGCGCGCTGCCGGCATTCGCGCTGGAGGGCCGACTTGGTGCCGGTGAAGTCGACGGTGTCCTCGGTGAGGAAGCGGGTGATGCCGCAGTAGAGGGCGAGGGTGTGCTCGTCGCTCTTCACCTCGGCGCGCAGTTCCTCCACGGTCGGGGCGTGGGCGGCGTGGACGTGGGCGCGCTTCTCGTCGTACGGGAGGTCGCCGAGCACGTCACGCAGGTCGAAGACGGACAGGTGGGTCAGGCCCTCGCGCCGGATCATCGCGGCGAGTTCGTCGGAGTAGGCGTCGATCTGCGGGTCGGGGACGCGGATCAGATCACCGAAGACGTGGCCGTCGGAGCAGATCTCCATCCGCGCGCCCGGCTCGTACACCTCGCCGATCGCGCGGCAGAGGTCGTCGAGGAAGGTCAGGGAGAGGCGCTCGCCCTCGTCGGGCAGGTGACCGAGGACCTTGTCGGGGCTGGGGGACTTGCAGGGGAAGCCGGGCAGGGTGAACACGATCGGATCGCCGTACTCGGCGAACTCGCCTATCTGGCACAGCTGTTCGGGGAAGTCGTCGACGGTGGCCGGGGTGGCGGTGTCGGTGGCCCGGCGGTGGGGCAGGAGCAGTTCCAGGACGGCGGCGCTGATCTGTCGGACGTCTCTGGACATGGGCGTGGCGGTACCGGTGGTGGTCATGCGGCTTCTCCGTGAGGGCATGGCGGGATGGCGTCCCGGCGCCCGCGCCCTCCGGTGGGGGCGGGCGGGCCGGGACACCGGAGACGGGCGAGTCGGGGCGCGCGGTGGGGCCGGTCGGTCAGCTGCGCTGGTCGTAGGCGACGGGCAGCTGGTTGACGCCCCGGGCGAGGACGGCCGGAATCCAGGTCAGGTCGTCCAGGGAGCCCGCGGGCCGCAGGCCGGGCAGGCGGGTGAGCAGGGTGGCGACGGCGATCTGGAGTTCGGCGCGGGCGAGGGCGGCGCCGGGGCAGAAGTGGATGCCGTGACCGAAGGCCAGGTGGGAGTTGGGGCTGCGCTCCAGGTCGAGGGTGTCGGCGTCCGGGAACTGTTCGCCGTCGCGGTTGGCGGCGCACAGCGAGACGATGACGGAGTCGCCGGCCGGGATGCGGGTGCCGTGCAGGTCGCTGTCCCGGGCGAAGAACCGCCAGGTGGTCAGCTCGAAGGCGCTGTCGTAGCGCAGGAGTTCCTCGATCGCCCGGGGCATCAGGGCGGGGTCGTCCCGCAGCCGTTCCAGTTGCTCGGGGTGGCGGAGCAGGGTGATCAGCATGGTGGTGATCTGGTTGGTGACGGGCTCCTGGCCGGCGACCAGGAGCTGGAAGATCATCGAGTCGAGTTCCTCCCGGGTGAGCTCCTTGCGGTCCTTGGCGACGACCAGGCGGGAGAGCAGGTCGTCCTCCCAGTGCTCGCGCTTGTGGGCGACGACGTCGGCGATGTAGGTCTGCAGGCCGAGCAGCCTGGCCTCGTAGGCGGGCCGGCCCGGGTCCTGGGGGCCGACCGGCTGGACGACCTTGCCCCAGTCGCGGTCGAAGCGGGCGGCGAGCTCCGGGGGCAGGCCGATGACCTCGGCCAGGACCCGGAAGGGGTAGTGCGCGGCGAATCCGGCGACCAGGTCGGCGCCGTTCTCGGCGGGCAGCTCGTCGACCAGGGCGTCGGCGATCTCCTGGAACCTGGGCCGCAGCGACTCCACCCGCCGCGGGGCGAAGGCGTCCAGGACGAGGCGGCGCATCCGGGTGTGCTCCGGCGGGTCCTGGTGCAGCAGGTGGACCTGGAGCTGGGAGTGCTGGGGCTCAGGCATGATCGAGGCGAGGGAGCGCCAGTTGTCGTTGCCCAGGCGGTGGTTCTTGCCCAGGCGGGGGTCGTTGAGCGCGGCCTGGGCGGCCTCGTAGCCGGTGACGAGCCAGGCGGCGATGCCGGAGGGGAAGCGCACCCGGTGGACGGGCCCGGCGTCGCGCATCCGCCGGTAGAGGTCGTACGGGTCGGTCTTGTACGCGGCTCCGTGGAGCGGTATCGGCTCGCCGGCGGTGGCGCCGGTGACGGGGCAGCGGCCCTCGGTGCGGTCGGGGGTGGTCATGTCCGGGTTCCTCCGGGAGGGGTGGTGCGGTGGAGAGGTTCAGAGGGCGAGGGCGGGGCGGTGGTGGTCGAGCCAGAGCGCGAGGTCGACGACCCGTTCCAGGCGCAGGCGGTGACCCCATGCCAGCTGGTCGGCGGGGGTGTCGAGGGTGGCCTTGATGACCGTCTCGTCGGCGATGTCGCGCACGTGGGGCGCGTCCAGCGCCTCCCGGGCGAGCCGCTGGAGGCCGGCGTTGTAGTCGGCGTGGTGGGTGGCCGGGTAGTGGTTCTTCGGCCGCCACAGCACCGATTCGGGGGCGACTCCCCGACCGGTGTCGCGCAGCAGGCTCTTCTCCCGGCCGTCGTGGCTCTTCATCGCCCAGGGGGTGTTGAAGGCGTACTCGACGAGGCGGTGGTCGCAGTAGGGCACGCGGACCTCCAGGCCCTGGGCCATCGAGAGGCGGTCCTTGCGGTGGAGCAGCTGGCGCAGCCAGCGGGTGAGCGAGAGGTGCTGCATCTCGCGCCGGCGGTGCTCGGCCGGGCTCTCGCCGTCCAGGTGCGGGACGGCCGCGAGGGAGCTGCGGTAGGTGTCCTCGCGGAACTCGCGGATGCGCAGGTGGGCGGCGAGGTCGGGGTGGATCGGCATGGCGGCGTCGTCGCCGGTGACGAGCAGCCAGGGGAAGGTCCGCGCGGCGAGCGCCTCGGGGGTGTGGAACCAGGGGTAGCCGCCGAACACCTCGTCCGCGGCCTCGCCGGAGAGCGCGACCGTGGAGTGCTTGCGGATCTCGCCGAACAGCAGGTAGAGCGAGGTGTCCATGTCGCCGACACCGATCGGCGAGTCCCGGGCGACCACGACGGCCCGCCGGTTCTCCGGGTCGAGCAGCGCGCGCGGGTCGAGGACGACGGTGGAGTGCTCGGTGCCGATGAAGGCGCCCGCCTCGGCGGCGAACGGGGTGTCGTGGCCGGTGCGCAGCACGTCGCCGGTGAACCGCTCGGCCTGGTCGCTGTAGTCGACGGCGTAGGAGCGCAGCTTCGCCTCGCGCCCCTGGGTGCGCCGGAGTTCGTCGGCGACGAGGGCGGTGACGACGGTGGAGTCGAGGCCGCCGGAGAGCAGGCTGCACACCGGGACGTCCGCTTCCAGCTGCGACCTGGCGGCGCGGTCGACCAGCTCACCGACCCGTTCCCTGGTGGTCTCCAGTCGATCTGTGTGCGGGCGCGCGGTCAGCTCCCAGTAGCGGCGCTCGCGGACGCCGTCCCGGTCGAGGACGAGCAGGCCTCCGGGGTGGACCTCGCGGACGCCCGCCCAGACGGTGGGGCCGGTGTCGAACAGCAGGCTGTACGCCTCGCGCAGGCCGTCGGCGTCCACGGTGGGGGCGACCTCGGGGTGGGCGAACAGCGCCTTGGGCTCGGAGCCGAAGACCAGGCCACCGTCGACGGCGGCCCAGAACAGCGGCTTGACGCCGAGCCGGTCGCGCACCAGGAGGAGCCGCTGTTCGCGCTCGTCCCAGATGCCGAAGGCGTACATGCCCTCCAGGTGGTCGACCAGGGCATCGCCCCACTCCAGGTAGGCGCGGAGCACGACCTCGGTGTCACTGCGGGTCCCGAAGCGGTGACCTCTGCTTCTGAGTCGGTCCCGCAGTTCGTGGTGGTTGTAGACCTCGCCGCTGTAGGTGAGGACCACCCGTGGCCGGTCGGGGCGGTCGGTCATGGGCTGGGCGCCGCCGTCGACGTCGATCACGGCGAGCCGCCGGTGGCCGAGCGCGGCGTTGCGGCCGAGCCAGACGCCGGCGGCGTCGGGGCCGCGCAGGGCCATGGTGGCGGTCATCGCCTCGATGACGGGGGCGCTGTGGCGGACGTCCTGGTGGAAGGACACCCAGCCGGTGATTCCGCACATGCGTGTGCTCCTGACGGTGAGCGGGGTGGAGGAGGAGGGTTCAGGCCGTACGGGACCCGGAGCGGCCGTGCGACGCCAGCAGGGGGACGGCGAGGCAGGCGCCGGCCGCGGCGAGGCCGAGGCCCGCGTGCAGGCCGGCCGTACCGGATCCGCCGAGGCTCCAGGCGGCGGTGGCCAGGGCCGGGCCGAGGGTGAACCCGAGGCTGCGGGCGAGCTGGACGGTGGAGCTGGCGGTGGCCGTCGTCGCCGGGGTGGCGGCGCTCATCACGAGGGTCTGGGTGGGACCGCCGTACAGGCCCATGCCGGCTCCGGCCAGGGCGAGGCGCCAGGCGATGTCCGGCAGGCTCCAGGTGTCGTCGAGCGGCACGAGCAGGAGGAAGCCGAGTGCGGTGAGCGCGATCCCGGCGGTGGCGGTGGGCCGGGCGCCGAAGCGGTCGGCCAGCCGGCCGCCGAGCGGCCCGCCGATCCCCATCGCGAGGGGGAAGCACAGGATGGTCAGGCCGGTGGCGGTGGCGCTCTCGGCCTCGTCGCGCTGCAGGTGCAGGGCGAGCAGGTAGTGGACGACCGCGAAGGCCGCCGCGACGGCCAGGACGGCCGTGTTGAGCCCCGCCGTCCGGCTCTCGCGCAGGACGGCCCGGACCGGGCGGCCGCCTCCCCGGCGCAGCCACCACAGGACCAGCGCAATCGCGGGCGCCGCCAGCAGCAGCCAGGCGGCCGCGTCGGCCGACAGGGTGAGCCCGAGCAGCAGCGCGGCGACGGATCCCCCGATCAGGCCCGCGTCGGCGAGCTCGGCCCGGCCGGGTGCGCGCAGGACGCCTCCGGCGGGGACCTGGCGGCGGGCGACCAGCCAGGCGGCCAGGCAGACCGGGAGCTTGACGAGGAAGATGGCCCGCCAGCCGAAGTGGTCGAGCAGCAGCCCGCCCAGGGCAGGGCCGGTGACGGCGCCGAGCGGCCCCAGCGTCGCGGGCACGCTCATCGCCCGGGCCCGGAGCTGTGGCCGCACCGAGCGCATCGCCAGCACCGGCATCAGGACGAACAGCACGGCGCCGAAGGCCCCCTGGGCCACCCGCGCCGCGATCAGCGCGCCGGCCCAGGGCGCTGTGGCGGCGGCGACGCTGCCCAGCGCGAACCCGGCGACGGCGGTGAGTACGGCCGGCCGGGTGCCGACGGCGTCCAGCCAGCGGCCGGCGGGCAGGAGCAGGGCCACCAGCGGGAGTTGGTATCCCAGGACGGCCCACTGGGCGGTCCGGGCGGAGACGTGGAAACCGTCGGCGATGTCGGCGAGTGCGATGTTGACGATGTTCATGTCGAGCATCGCCACGAACGACAGCATCCCGGCGACCGCGACCAGGCTCCAGCGATCCGCCGCCCGCGGCACCTCCTGTGCCGTCGGCGCGCTCACCGGGTGACCCCCTTGACGGCGGGTCCGAACCGGTGCGACGAGCGTTCGTGGGACCGCATGCTCCGTCCTTCCTCCTGGAACCGGGCGCCGTCGGCAACGGCACCCGGCACACGAGTCGGACCGGAACCCCGGAGAGTTCCGAACGCCTGCGTGATTCTTTTCCGAACATCCGAACAGGGGAACGACACCGCGCCGGGAACCGCGGCACCTCGCGCCGACTACGCGGACGACGACACCGCCCTCACCCCCTCCTGGCCCCCGGCACCCACAAGGAGCCGCGGCGCCCCCGCGCCGCGGCCCCTCCCCTCCCTCACGGCTTCAGCAGGCCCCCCTCGTACGCCTTGACCAGACGGCGCGGCACCAGGTGCTCACGCCCCTCGATCGTGATCGGGACGAGCTGCGGAGCCGCGGCCTTCCACTGCGACCGGCGGTGCCGGGTGTTGCTGCGGGACGTCTTCCGCTTGGGTACGGCCATGGGAGGTCTCTCTTCTATCGGGTGGTGGAGGCGTAGGGCAGCAGAGCCATCTCACGGGCGTTCTTGATCGCCCGGGCCACCGCCCGCTGCTGCTGGACGGTGAGCCGCGTGACGCGGCGGCTTCGAATCTTGCCCCGGTCGGAGACGAACCTCCGCAGCAGATCGGTGTCCTTGTAGTCGATGGACGTGATGCCGGCCTCGATCAGCGGGTTCGGGCGCGGTCGGGCCGGACGGCCGCCGGCAGTGCGCTTGGCCATCTGAATGTCTTCCTTCCGTGGCGCAGGAGTCAGGAGACGGGTTCGAGGAAGTCCTCGAAGGCGTCCGGAAGGGCCTTCCAGCCCTGTTCACCGTCCATCAGTTCGGCGTCGGTGAGCAGGCAGGAGTCCAACAGATCGACGATGCCGTCGACATCCAACCCCTCGGCGATGAAGACGAGTTGCTGGACGCGGTCACCGTGCACCGGATGCCAGTCCAGGGCCGCGGCAGCCCGCCGGGAGGGCGGATACAGCTCCCAGGAGTCGTCCGGCAGCGCGGCCAGCCACGGCCCGCACTCCTCCACCGCGAGGCTGGCTCCGGCAGCGTCCCAGGCCAGCATCAGCTCCGGCCGGTTGGCCAGCCAGAACCGGCCGCGGCTGCGCTGCGCCGCCGGGACGAGCTGCTCCAGCGCCTCGTGCAGCCGGACCGGGTGCAGCGGGCGACGGCGCTCCCACACCAGAGTGGCCACTCCCGCCTCGTCGTGTTCCTGCGGAAGCAGCGCGAGGGCGGGGTTGACCCGGTCCCGGGCGGCGGCCACGTCGAAGCCCCCGAGTGCGGCGCGCAGCAGCTCGCCGGTACCGAGCAGGACCCGGCGGGCGGTCGGGTGCAGCTGGCGCAGCATCGCCAGGCCCGCCTCGCCCCCACGGGCCACGGCGACCGTGGTCGCGTACTCGAGCTGGTGGGCGAGTGCCTCGGCGCGCGTGCGGGTGTCGTCGGGAGAGGTGTGCTCGCCGTGCTCGGCCAGGTCGTCCGGGACGGAGAGTTCGCCCAGCAGCCGGTCCGGGTCGACGGCGACCACCACACCCGCGAGTTCGACGAACTCCTCCAACGGGCGTCCGTCCACCTCACCGCCCGCGATCACCTCGACCACCGGGTGCGGGTCGCTGCCGCCCCACAGCTCGACGACGGCCAGCCCGTGCTGCCCTTCCTCGGCCAGGCGCCGCAGCTCGGGCAGCAGGTCCTCGCGCAGTGCGCAGCAGGCGCAGTCGTTGCTCAGCGGGACGTCCGCCGTGGCGATGGTGCCGGTGGCGTCGCGGAGTTCGCGGTGGACCGTGCGGCGCGGGGCGTCGCGCAGGTCGTGGTGGAGGACGATGCCGTTGACGCAGCCGTCCAGCAACTCCTGGACGGCGCGGCGGCGTTCGGCGCGGTGGAGGCCGACCACCACCACGACGGGAAGCCTGACGTGTTCGGGCACCGCGCTCACCAGCTCGACTTCCGCACGCCGGGCAGCTGTCCGGCGTGGGCCATGGTGCGCAGGTTGATGCGGGACAGGCCGAAGGCGCGCTGGTAGCCGCGGGGACGCCCGTCCACGCTGTCGCGGTTGCGCACGCGGGTGGCGCTCGCGTCCCTGGGCTGGCGGGCGAGCTCGCACTGTGCGGCGGCGCGCTCCTGCGGCGTGCTGGCCGGGTGGGCGATGACACGCTTCAGCTCGGCGCGGCGCTCGGCGTACCGCGCGACGGTCGCACGCCGCTGCTCGTTCCTGGCGATCTTGCTCTGCTTCGCCATCAGACCTTCTCCCCCCGGGCTCGGATGCGGGCGACGGCGGCCTCGATGCCGATGGCATCGACGGTCTTCAGGCCCTTGGCGCTGAGCGTGAGGCGCACGTACCGGCCTTCGCCGGGCAGCCAGTAGCGCTTGCGCTGGATGTTCGGGTCGAAGCGGCGGCTGGTGCGTCGGTGCGAGTGGGAGATCGCATTGCCGAAGGACGGCTTGCGACCGGTGAGTTGGCAGTGGGCGGACATGGGGACGGCTCCGTTGCTCATCGTGCGGGCAGGCAGGCGTTCGCTCCCCGGAACCGGCGTGGCAATCCCGGGGAGCGCGTCCCACACTACGCTAGATGAAAACGGATTTCATTTCGCCGAGCTTGCTCAGGCCCGACGCACCCGGACGCCGCAGTCGGCGATCGCCTTCTCGTCGGCGTCGGGAAGCTCGGTGTCGGTCACCAGGTCATGGACGTCGGTGAGCGGGCAGATCGAGGCGAAGGTGACCCGGCCGATCTTGGTCCGGTCGGCCAGCACGACCGTACGGGCGCTGCTGCGCAGGAAGGCGCGGTCGGTCTGGGCCTCCATCTCGTCGTGGGTGGTGCAGCCCTGCTCCGCGGTCAGGCCGTCCACACCGATGAAGGCGAGGTCGAGGTGGTAGCGCTGGAGCATGCTGTCGGCGGCCGGGCCGACCAGTTCGTAGCTGGCCGAGCGCGCGATGCCGCCGATCACCACCAGGCGGACCTCGGGGCGCACGATCAGCTCGGCCGCGATGTTGACGGCGTTGGTGACCACGGTGACGTTGCCCCGCTCGGCCAGCACCCGGGCCAGTTCGGTGGCGGTGGTCCCGCCGGTCAGGCCCACCACGGCGCCGTCCGGAACCAGCTCGGCAGCCGCCCGGGCGATCCGGCGCTTCTCCTCCTGCTGCTTCTCACTGCGGTGCCGCAACGGAAGCTCCAGGTTCACCGATCCCGTCACCGCGCCACCGCGGGTGCGATGCAGCAGGCCCTGCTCGTGCAGTTCCTGGAGGTCGCGCCGGACCGTCGCGCCGGACACCCCGAGCAGCTCGGAGAGCGCGTGGACGTCGGCGCTCCCCGCTTCGGCGATGTACGACAGAATCCGGGCAGCGCGATCAGCTTTGAGCATGAACGGAGTGTAGGTCAGGCCCGGTCACCTGCCCAACAAACGGGTACTCCTCCCCGGACGTCTGACATGACATGGAGACTCACTGCTCATAACTGATTATACTTTCGCGGAATCGAGCATCTACAAGCACTCCGAAGGAGGCTGTGATCGTCACGGACCGCATCACACTGGCCGGCCGACTGATTCTGCCCGGCAGCGTCATCGAGGTCGGCCGCCTGGCGATCGAGGGCTCCCGCATCGCGGCCGTCACGAACGGCGAGACCGAGCCGGGTGACCTGGACCTGACCGGCCACACCGTCGTCCCGGGCTTCGTCGACCTGCACGTCCACGGCGGCGGCGGTGCCTCCTACGCCTCCGGAATCGCCGAGGAGGCCCTGCTCGCCGCCCGCACCCACCTCGACCACGGCACCACCACCACCGTCGCCTCCACCGTCACCGGCGAGATCGACGACCT
>NZ_JBHVVI010000150.1:0-19258 GCF_042883685.1 Kitasatospora sp. NPDC058190 | reverse complement strand
AGCCGAGTACTTGTACGTCCCCAACGGGAACTCCTGTTCTCCGGATCATCACGATCCAAGTGTCCAGGGTGTCCACGTTCCGGGGGAAACCTCCGACGACCCGTGGAGCGATGACATGAGCCGCTACCTGCCTGACCCGTCCACCCCCGTCGCGGAGCTGAACGCGCCCGTCCACGCGGCCCTGCGCACCGCCCGCGAGGCCGGCGCCCAGCTGCTGGCCCTCGCCTACCCCTCCCGCACGCCCGGCGGGAGCTGGCACGTCACCGTGCTGGAGACCGCGACCGACGACGTCCGCTTCGACTTCCACACCGGCAGCGCGCAATGGGACCCCGCGGCCGTCGAGCGCGAGTTCCGCCGACGCGGCTACGACTCGCTGGCGGGCATGCTCCACCAGGAGTGGACCCAGCTGATCGACACAGGCCGCAGCACCCACCTGTTCACGGACCCACACCAGTAAGACGACTGGTGGTCGTAGAACGGGCACGAAAGCGGCTGTCCCAGCCGTCTCCCACCCACCACCGAGCGGCCGGCACCAGCCGGACGCGAAGAGAGGAAGCCCAGCGCAGCGCCCGACCACACCAACCAGCCCCCAACCCTCCCACCACCAGCAGCACGGGGCCCAGGAAGGTAAGTCAGCATGGTGAGCACCCCACCATCTAGCCCCTGACCAGCGAGAACGAACAGGACAGCAACACCGGCGCCGTCCGCTGCACACGCACCCGTACAGAACCAGGAACGCACTCAAAACGCGGGTTCCGGCGGCCATACGAGCACCCGTACAGAACCCCCACGACCACGGCACGGCGGTTACGGACGGCGGCAGCTGGGGCAGGGGCTGTCGGCAGCGGGTGAAACGAGGACCACGGACAGCGGATCAAAAGCGGGTCACTTCGTGATCTCTTGATCATCCTGACTTCACTGGTACGGGAGTCAGGAGGAAAGAGGTGATCGGGGTGGAGGACTGGGCTGAGATCCGTCGGCTGCATCGAGCCGAGGGGTTGTCTGCGCGGGCGGTGGCCCGGCAGCTGGGGATCTCCCGGGGCACGGTGACGCGGGCCCTGGGCTCGGACCGGCCGCCGGTCTACCAGCGGGCGTTGAAGGGCTCGGCGGTGGACGCCGTGGAGCCGGCGGTCCGCGAGTTGCTGCGGCAGACGCCGACCATGCCGACCACGGTGATCGCCGAGCGGATCGGCTGGGATCGGGGGCTGACGATCCTGCGGGAGCGGGTGCGCGAGCTGCGGCCGGCCTACCTTCCCGTCGACCCCATCTCGCGGACGGTCTACGAACCTGGCGAGCTGGCACAGTGCGACCTGTGGTTCCCGGAGGCGGACATCCCGCTCGGCTACGGCCAGAGCGGCCGTCCGCCGGTGCTGGTCGTCGTCTCCGGTTACTCCAGGATGATCACCGCCAGGATGCTGCCCTCGCGACAGACCAACGATCTGATCGACGGACACTGGCGGCTGCTGACCGGCTGGGGCGCCGTCCCGAAGACGCTGGTCTGGGACAACGAGCCGGACGTCGGCAGGGGCCGGCCGACCAGCGAGTTCGCCGCCCTGGCGGGCCTGCTCGCCACCAGGATCCACTTCTGCCGACCCCGGGATCCGGAGGCGAAAGGCCTGGTCGAGCGGGCCAACGGATACCTGGAGACCAGCTTCCTGCCCGGCCGGACCTTCGCCGGCCCGGGCGACTTCAACACCCAGCTGACCGCCTGGCTGCAGAACGCCAACCGTCGCCGGCACCGCACGATCGACGCCCGGCCCCTCGACCGTTGGGAGACGGACCGGGCGGCCATGCTGGCCATCCCACCCGTCGACCCGCCGACCTGGTGGCCGCTTCGCACCCGCCTGGGCCGCGACCACTACATCCGCGTGGACACCAACGACTACTCCGTCCATCCCCGTGCGATCGGCCGCCTCGTCACCGTCCGCGCCGACACCGAGGAGATCGCCGTGACCTGCGGCGAGGAGGTGGTGGCCCGCCATGCCCGCTGCTGGGCCCGTCACCAGTCGATCACCGACCCCGAGCACGCCGCCGCGGCCCGGCACCTGCGCGAGGAGGTCTGGCAGCAACGGGCCGCCCGCGCGCGCACCGCCCAGGCCGCGCTCTTGGCGCCCGACGGCCTCGGTATCGAGGTCGAGCAGCGCGAGCTGGCCACCTATGACCGCATCTTCACCCTCATTGAGGGCGGAGCCGGCAAGGAGGATCCCTGATGACCCCGACCACCGCCCCTGCCAAGCAGAGCACCACCACCGCCAAGAGCGACCGTCCACCCGAGGCACGCGCCGCCCGCACCGGCCGGCAGACCGCCGCCGACCTCGCCTTCCTCGCCCGAGCGCTGAAGGCCCCCGCCCTGCTGGACGCCGCCGAGCGCCTGGCCGAACGCGCCCAGGCCGAGTCCTGGACCCACCTCGAATACCTCGTCGCCTGCCTGCAGCGCGAGGTCTCCGCCCGCGACAGCCACGGCGGAGAGGGCCGCATCCGAGCCGCCCGCTTCCCCGCCATCAAGACACTCGAGGACCTCGACCTCGCCCACCTGCGCGGGCTGACGCGCCAGCAACTCGCACATCTGGGCACACTGGACTTCATAGCCGCCCGGGAGAACGCGATCTTCCTGGGACCGCCGGGCACCGGCAAGACACACCTGGCCACCGGACTCGCCATCCGCGCCTGCCAGGCCGGCCACCGAGTCGCCTTCGCCACCGCAGCCCAGTGGGTCGACCGCCTGGCCGCCGCCCACCACGCCGGCCGGCTCCAGGACGAACTCGTCAAGCTCGGCCGCTACCCGCTGATCGTGATCGATCTATGCCGAGACCGCGACTATGCCGAGAAGGATGTGGGCGAGCATGATCGTGGGCAGCTTTGACGGCTGTTCTGCTCGGCATAGTCGACGGCGGGGAGGGGCTATCCGGCCCAGGGGTTCGGTCCCTGCTTGAGGACGGCGAGCGCGCGCGTCTGGTCGGTGGGCCAGAGGTCGATCTGGTAGAGAAAGTGATCGCCGGGGCCGCCGTTGGTGTCGACGGCCGGTGGGGCAGAGGGGATGTAAGAGACACGGGCTCGCAACAGCCCTGCGGGGACGGTCGTGCTTGGCCCGTCCTCCGGGTGGACTCCTGGGCTGGAGACGGCGAGTTGGCCAGTCGGGGCAGCCAGGTCCACCTCCACGATGTGCTCAGCCGTCGGCTCGACCATGGGCGCGAACGCGTGGACGGTAATCAGCGATTCGACCATGTCGTCCCGCGCGGTGCCGACGGAGATCGAGTGCGGTTCCACCCCGATGCGGTGAATGTGGACTGCTTCCTCGGTCCAGCCGGCTGGCGGGAGGTTCGGGTCCGTTGCGTGTTCAGCCATCCACGCGTCATAGGGCTCAAGATCTTGGACATCGAACTGCCCGTGATCGGCATCGATCAGGAACTTCAACGAATCATCAGCCATCGCCGCAGGCTATCGAAGCGGACTGTCACTGCCAGCTCGGCTCACGATCACAGGCGATCGAGGAACGCGAGGACCTTGTCGGTGGGCTGGTAGCGCCCGGGGCGCGCGGTGACCGGTGCGGTCAGGGAGAGTGCCTTCTCCTTGATGGTCATGTCGGCGTGGACGTAGGCGTCGGTGGAGCGGACGCCGGCGTGGCCGAGCCAGAGCGCGATCACTGTGGTGTCGACACCGGCCTGGAGCAGGGACATCGCGCAACTGTGGCTTGTGTCCGCAGAGGCCGTGTGCGGATGACTTCGTGTTGCTATTGAACAGCGGAGTCCCGATGAGTGGTTCGCCGCGTTCGTTGTCGCTGGTGTTGCATTCCGCGCCGCTTGATGTGATGCGAGTCACTCCAGGTGTCGGGTCTGGCTGCGTTCATGGTTCGGTGTGCTGCCGCGACGCCTCTGGCATAGCCGCCTCGGTGGATGGCGGCCAGCGATGCCCGGCCTCGTGCAGCTTGCCGAGGGCAGCATGGTCGTTGCTGACCAGCACCTGTGCCAGCCGTGCTGCGGTGGCCACGACATCGGGCCAGCCTGGCGATTGAAGGAAGATCTCGTCGCCGGCATCGGCGCCAACCGAGCTCTGCACCCTGCCGTAGGCGGCGCCGAGGCGCGCCATCAGCGACACCTCCTCGTGGGTGCGAAGGCTTTGCCCCAGCCAGGGCAGCGGATCCTCCGCATTGCAGAAGTCGTCGAACAGGACGTGCACCACGTAGTCGAGATTCTCGAACTGGTCTGGGTCAAGCCGGACCTCCTGTTGCCAAGTCGGGCTTGCGAGAGCCACGACTGCAGGAACGACGTGCAGGCGGTAGTAGGGCAGCGCGATGCCGTGATCAATCACGGGTCGAGGGTACTGACTTCGTGATCGGCAGGGCTTGAGCGGCCGGCAGCTGCCGTGGTGGATCGCGGGCGCCTTGCCGGTGTCGTTCGGAGTCCTGACTGAGCCCAGGGTCTTCGCCATCAACTGCATGATCCGAGCGTGGTTGTGCGAGCTGCCGGGTGGGATTCGAACGAGCCGCTCGCCGCACCGATCCCGACGACGACGGCTCCCGCCGCCACCGCCGCCACCACCAGGGCGAGAGGACGCCGAGGCCTGCGCCGGCGCCGGTGGGTCGCTTGGTTCTGAACCACGATCACTCTCCTCGTCGCAGATGAGAGACAGAGAGCTGCCGACGGTCAGGGGACCAAGGAGGGTGATCCCAATTACGGAAAACTTCATTGAGGCCGGCCGGCTCCCCGTGCACGCGCCGGAATCCCCACCGAGGGTTCTCGGTGCCGAGTCGGACGATCAGGTCGCGCAGCTCGTCAGGGATATGCGGGCGGCCCGGAGCGGGTGGCTGGCTCCACTTCTTCTTGATCAGACGCCGGTGCCAGGCGAGGAGCGTGCGCGGTGAGACGATCCGGCGGCCTCGCAGTGCTTGGGGCAGAAGTCGGGCGAGCGCGGCCAGCAACGCCCGGTCCGACCAGCCGGGTCTTGGAACGGCGACCTGTCGGCGCAGCACCGTGACCTCGTGCCGCAGGATGAGTATCTCCGCGTTCTTGGCCGCGGTGGACCTGCAGAGCAGGGCCAGCCATGCGAAGACTCGGGTAGCGAGCAGGTAGGTCATCCGTACGAGCACGAGCCTGATCATGCCCAGTCAGCGGCTGGCGCATCGTCCGAGGTCAGCCGCAGTGAAGCGATTTTGGAGCACTACGGGCGGAGCAAGGCGACCTCGTGACGCAGGACGAGGATCTCGGCGTTTCTCGCAGCTGACGAGTGCCCCAGTAGTGTCAGCCAGTCCAATACCCGGCAGAAGATCAAGTACAGCAGTCGCAGACCCACGAACCGCGATCATGCCCGTGAGGTGACCGCTTGCAAAGCCGCTGCTCAGCCACCGTACGGCAGTAAAGACACCCTTCAGGCCTCCAGGAGCACGGCGTCGCGGGTCGCCCGATCATTCTGCTGACCCGGCCGGACCAGAGGCCACCAGGTGAGCTGCAGCTGTCCTTTCTGGCCCTCGTTCGGCAGCACCCGGGCCCCGCCCTGCTGGTTGTGGACCGTGGCGCAGGTCCAGGCACCGCCGAAGGCGCGGCGTCCGACGGACAGCAGCACCGGTTCTCGCTCAGCGGTGGTGGACCTCCAGGAAGGTGCGGACCGCCGATTCGAGGGCGCCCTCGATCCAGGCCGGCTTGAGGCTGGTGTGCTCGCCGGCGAAGTGGACGCGGCCCTCCGGGGTCTGGGTGGCCGGGTGGAGCTCGTGCAGCTGACCGGGGGTGACGATGGCGGCCTCACCGAGGGCATACCGAGCGCGTGCCCAGGACTGGGTGGCGCCGACTCCGGTGAATTCCCTCCGCACACGAGGCCCCAAGAGCCGCTCCAGGTCGTCGAGGGCGAAGGCATACCGCTCGCCCGGGGTGAGCGAGTCCCAGCGCGCCGCGTCGTCCGACCAGGTGTACGAGGCGAGCACCACGCCCCCCGAGGAGCCCTTCGGCGCATGCGAGGGGAAGTAGGTGAAGCGGCTGGGGCTGTCGCTGACGCAGCCGCCGCCGGTGAAGCCGTCCAGGCCCTCCTCCCAGAACCGGTGGTGGAACTCAAGCAGGACCTTGGTGGCCGAGTCGTAGTGCAGCTCAGCGACGGCTCGGCGCTTGGGGTAGGACATCAGGGGCTCGATCCGGCAGAACCGCAGCGCGCTGAACGGGAGCGTGACGATCGCGTAGTCGCCCTCGAAGGTCTCGGCGGGAGCGACGGGAGCGCCGTCGCAAGACTCCTCGTCGCCGCTCTCCGCGACCGTCTCGATGGTGACCTTGCCGGCGTCCTGCACCAGGCGGGTCATCCGGTGACCGAGGCGCAGGTCGTCCCGGAGCGGGGCGGCCAGCGCGTCGGTGAGCATGGCGGTGCCGCCCTCCAGTTCCCAGTAGCGGTTGGTGGGGCTGATCACCGCGTGGTCGATCAGGGTGGGGATCAACGAGTAGTGCAGCCGGGAGGTGAGGTTCTCCAGGGTGCCGGCGGCCTGGACGGACGCCGTGTCCCAGCCGGCTTCCTCGCGCAGGAAGCGGCGGGTGGAGTGGTAGCCGTAGGTGGAGAAGATGTGGGTCCAGGCGTCCAGCCGGTGGCGGATGTCACCGTCCCGGACCGATACCCCCTCGAACGCCTTGTCGAGGGCACTGGCGGTGGTGGAGTCGAACCGGGCGCCGAACGAACGATTGACCACCGCCGGGGACTGGGAGTACGCGGCGCGGGTGGTCCGGGTGCCGTTGACGTAGATCAGACTGCGGAAGCAGGCCTCGGGCGGGGTGAACGTCCGGTCCGGTCCGTTGCTCCAGGTCTCCCCGGTGAACGAGCGGTACTTCACCGGCGGAACGGCGCCGGTCGGGCCGGCGCCCGGCACGACGTCGGCGTTGTAGAACAGCCGCCGCTTCAGACCGAGTTTGTCGGCGAGCGCCAGGACGAGCGGGTGGAAGTCGGGCAGGCGCATGGCGCCGGCCTCGGCGTGCAGCCGGGGGTCGGCGAAGATGCCGCGGAAGGTCTTGATCCGCCCGCCGACCCGGTTGGCGTTGGCCTCGATGACGGTCACCTCGTGACCGGCCTGCTTGAGCAGCGTCGCGACGGTCAGCCCGGCGACGCCCGCACCCACCACCAGCACCCGCTTCCGGTCAGTTCGGGGCGGCAGTTGGGCGTCGATCAGGATGCGCAGATATTCGAGGGTCAGGTCGGTCTGCTCGTCCGCACCGGCCATGAGCATCTCGCGGGCCAGCGCGCGGCTGACCGCCTCGTCGGCCACCGGGCCGACGCTCGGCGCGTACGCGGGCACCGTGGCCGCCGCGCCCCGGGTGCCGAGGCCGACCGCGGCCGCGGCGGCCGACCCGAGGAGGGCACGCCTCCCCGGTCGGGGCTGCCCAAGAACGGCGCTCGACTCGCCGGACCGGCTCTCAGCGGGACTCACGTTTTCTCCTGACGAAGGCAGTTGGGACATCGCCCAAGCAACGCCCGACCACCGCACGCCGCAACGCCGGTCTCCCGAAGATCACCCGCACCGGTCACACTCAACACCTTTGCGTTCGACGGCTGGTGAGGAGTACGAACGCGCACGGCCTGAGCCTGGATCCATCGATCTGATTCCCGAGGGATCGCTTCAGTCGTCGTGCCAGGTGGCCGGCTGGAGGCACGGGTGTCCGCTCGTCTGCCCGGCTCTTGCGCATGTCCTCCGGTCGGGGCCCTCGCGGGCGGGGTGGTCAGGTCGTTGATCAGGCTGGCGGCGCAGCGTGGAGTCGGGTGTGGCCAGGAGGTGCGGGCCGGCGTCCGCCGGGCACGCGTAGCGAGCGGTGGTGTCCAGCAGGGGAAGGCCTAGGGCGGCAGGCGGTGAGTGGAGCAACGGGTGGGGGTTCGTCGGCTGGGTGGGTCGTGGAGGGTGATGATGCCGTCGATCAGTCCGCCGCAACGGTCAACGTCGAGCAGCCGTCCACCCAACGCGGCCCGGCAGCCGCCGCCCGCCCGGCCCGTAGCTCGTCCTCGGCCTCCTCGTACCGCCTCAACGCGGCCAGGGCCGCCGCCAGTTCGCCGCGCGCGGCCAGGGTGGCCGGCGCCTGCGGGCCCAGCTCGTCGGTGCGCAGCCGGACGACCTGCCGCAGGGCGGCTTCGGCCCTAACCCACAGCCCGTCGGCCGCGAGGCGGTTCGCCTTGGCGGCCAGGGAGTCGGCACGGCTCCGCGACCGGTTGCGCCACCACGCCAGCATCCGTCCCTCTCCCCCGTCGCTCCGGCCCTCCGCCGGTTCGCGGCGATGATCATACTGTTGGGGCCCCGGGAGCGGGCGGCGTGCAGCGTCGCGCCGGCCTTCCACGTCTCGGCGTGGACGACGGGCCCCGACGTGCTGATCCTCGACGACTTCGCGATGCGCCAGCTGACCACCGCCCAGGCCGATGACCTCTACGAACTTGTCTCCGAACGCCAGGGACGCTCGCTGATCATTACCAGCAACCGGGCACCCAGCGACTGGTATCCCCTCTTCCCCCGCGCCGGCTACCGCCGCCGGTCCGACAGCACCTCGGACGACTCTTCCCACTGGTGCGGAACCGGCGGGAGGGACGACGGTGCGCCAGGCCCGTCCTGCTGGAGCGAGACCGTGCGTGTGGGCGCGGGGATCGAGATGCCCTCCGTCCGGTACCGCTGGTGCAGGCGCTTGATGAACTCGTGCTTGATCCGGTACTGGTCGCTGAACTCACCGACGCCCAGGATCACCGTGAAGTTGATCCTGGAGTCCGCGAAGGTGTGGAAACGGACGGCGGCCTCGTGGTCGGGCACGCCACCGCTGACGTCGGCCATCACGCTGTCGACGACATCGAGGGTGACCCTCTCCACGTGCTCCAGGTCGCTGTCGTAGCCGACCCCGACCTGGACCAGGATCGACAGCTTCTGCTCGGGCTGGGAGTAGTTCGTCATGTTCGTCCGCGCCAAGCGGCCGTTGGGGATGATCACCAGGTTGTTCGACAGGTTGCGCACCACGCTGTTGCGCCAGTTGATGTCGACGACGTATCCTTCCTCCCCGCTGGTGAGCCGGATGTAGTCACCCGGCTGGACCGTCTTCGAAGCGAGGATGTGCACACCCGCGAAGAGGTTGGCGAGGGTGTCCTGCAACGCCAGCGCGACCGCGAGACCGCCCACCCCGAGGGCAGTGACCAGTGGGGCGATGGACACCCCGAGGGTCTCCAGGGCCACGAGGACGCCCATCGACAGCACCACGACCCGGGTGATGTTGACGAAGATGGACGCGGACGCCGCGACGCCCGTGCGGGACGCGGCCACCGACTGCACCAGCCCGGCCACCACCCGGGCCGCGCTGAGCGTCGCGATGACGATGAGCACCGCCGTCAGCGACTGGCCGACCAGCCCCCCGATCCGCGCAGTGAGTGGCAGGGCCGAAGCAGCCACCTCGGCCCCGGCGACCACGGCCGCCCAGGGGACGATGGTGCGCAACGCGTCGACGACGATGTCGTCCCCGCTCCACTTGGTCCTGCTGGCGTGCTTGCCCAGCCATTTCATCAGAGCCCGCAGCACCAGACCGGCCACACAGCCGGAGGCCAGCGCGATGCCGGCCACCACCCAGTCGTGCAGGACCAGGTCCCGGGTCACCGTCCCGCCCCCGCAGCCTGGAGGGCGAGGCAAAGGGCCATCGTCGGCCGCCGTACGTGCTGTGTCGTCACCTTGTCGCCTGTCAGGTCGTGTTGTGTGCAGCTGCGCTGGATCGGATGCTCGGATCCGAACGGACTGCCAATCCTGCCCCATCGCCCGGCTGCCGCCACAGCCGGACCTGGGCCTCCCGGTCCTCGACTCGCCGCTGGTGCGCGGCGCCGGGACGGCGGGGTGTACAGGGCAGGTCAGCCCGCGACGATCTCGACGTGCCGGTGGAGCGCGTCCAGGAGCGCGGTCTGCCGGTCGGTCAGCTTCCCGTCGGTGCGGGCCTTGTCCTGCTTGCGCAGCCAGGTACCGGGCCGGAAGGCCGAGTCGTCGCCCAGGCCGGTGCGGTTGGCGGGGCCGTCGACGGTGCTGCTGGCGGCGAGGTAGGCGAGCAGACGGTGCAGCGGCACCGGGTTCGCCGGACCGGCGGAAGGCCGCCGCGGTGTTTCACAGGCGATTACCCACGAAACACCGAATCGGAGCGCGGGGCTGGCTGCCGCCCGCCTGGGCGGTGCTCGATCGGGAAGCGCCGATATCAGGGGCCGACCCGGTCGTAGCGGAGCGCGGTGAAGCCAACGCCATCGGAGTAGACCTGTGCGACGGTGGCCGCCCCGACGGCGTTGATCTCCTGGGCCTGCAGCCGGATCGTTGTCGGCCCGCTGACCCTGATCAGCTCGCTGATCGGCGCGGTCTGGTTGCCGCCCGCCTTTGCGGTGCCCGGGTTCCCGTTGATGATCTGGTAGACGAGCCGCTCGCTCTCCGGCACCTCGGCGGCGGCCGTGACGTTCCACAGCCGCGCGCTCATGTAGACGTTGAGCGAGGGATTGCCCGCGAGGCGTCCGCGGACGTCCGCGTCGAGCTCGTACGTGCCGGCCCGGGGAAGCGTGACCTCCAACGGAGTGTCGGTCCACCTGCCGGACGGCAGGTTAACGATCGTGTGCAGCTTCGCGATCCCGCTGTCCGCAGCCGGTGCGGCCGGGGTCGCCTTCGCGTCGCTCTGCGTGGCTGCCGCTGTCGTGGCGCCCACGAGCAGCAGCGCCGCGATGCCGGTGAGGCTGGTACGCAGCGTTGACATGGTTCCTCCCGAACGAAGGCGATGGGATATGCCTCTGACAAGGTAGGAATCGCCCACTCCAGGGCCTATCGCCCGAACGGGTGAGGACCGCTCGCGCACCAAGCACCTGTGAGCGGGCGTACGCCTGCTCACAGTGGACAGCCGCTGGGTGGGCGTGTGGATCTCCAAGGCCAAGACCCGCCGGGCCAGGCTCAGTGGGGAGCAGCTCGACCGACCAGCTCGCTGCACTTGCTGCACTTGGGCTCGACTGGCGCTGGCCCCCGGGCGGGCCCGGTGCCTGCCGCAAAGCGCTCCAGGCCGTTTCTGCCCGCCTGTGCCCGCTGCGTTGGAGGAAACGGCGGCGGCCGGGTGGTGTGGAGGCGGCCTGGCGGCTTCTGGGGCCGCCCGGCGGTGGCGACGACGTCCAGGGTGTGCTCGGAGAACGCCGTGCCCTGGCCGTCGCGCTCGGGGCGCAGCGCCGCGAGCTTCGCTCCGGCCGGGAGCAGCCCTACGGCCTCCCGGCGGCCGGCTGCGGTCAGGGTCCACAGCTTGCGGTTGTCCAGCAGGCGCAGCTCCTCCCGCACCCTCCCGGCGACCTCCAGGTCGACCAGGGCGTCGCGGGTGGCCTTGTCGTTCCGCTGCCTGGGCAGGACCAGATGCCAGAGCTCACGAGCGGTGGCGCGCTGGAACAGGCCGAGCGACACCAGGACCCCGCGCCGCACCGGTTCGGTCGAACCCCGCTTCCACCGCACCTCAGCAGCAGGGGGAAGAGACATCGCCACGCCCCAGGCCCCTTGACCGGGGCTGCTGGCCTGCGGAAACGGGCCGGGCAGCCGCCGGGGGCACGGAGGTGCCGGTGGAGGTGCCCGCAGGGGCGGCGCCGGGGCCCTTGTCCCGGCCGGGCGAGGACTTCGCCGCCCGGTCGACCTGGTGGTGGTCGGCGGCCTGGTCGCCGTCGTCCCCGGAGCTGTGGCACAGGGGCCCGGTCTCCTCGCCCAGCGCAACCCACGCGCCGGGCCAGTTCGGGTGCCGGTCGCCCCACGGACGCGGCCTGGTCGAGTACGTCATCGACACGACCAGCCACGTCGTACGCCGCACCCGCGTCATCCCTCTTTGACCAGCTGAAACGGCGGTGCCACGAGGATGCATCCGGTGGCGTCGGAGGCAGCGCACGGAGACCACCTTCGCGACGGCGGCCAGGCCAGCCAAAGCGTCCGGCGCCGAGCTGCAGAACCAGCCTCAGGAAGGGGAGGGCCCCTCAGACGGCGGAAGCAAACACGGAGTGGTGACGCCGAGGTACATGCGATCCCCGCTACCCGAGGTCTCCGCCGTGGCGAAGTACCGGCTGTTGGGGTGGAAGGCGTCGACGAGCGCATCCGGCTTGCCGTCCGCGGACTCGCGGTACCCGTTCACGGTCAGACCCTCGCCGACCAGCATGTCACGGACCTTCCTGACCACTTCAGGATGCTGAGCACGAGGCACCGAACTCTTCACGCTGTACATCAGGATGTACCGGTCATCGGCGGCGGTCTCCCCGTTCCTGCCGGTCCTACGCAGGGTGCGGCGTTCGTCATCTCATGACACGAGCCGACCCACACATGCGAGCGAAGAGCCTCTTTTTGTTCAAAGTCTCGCATTCCGAACTGGGTTGTGTTGACACCGTTTTGGAAGCACGGGGCGAGACTCCTGGCCAGACCCCGCCCTCCGACCTCGCGAGCGATGAGATGGCAACGAGCCAGCAGTCCCGCGTCCTTGTCATCAAGGTTCCAGCCGGCGTTGGTCACGGTCTGCTTGGCTTCCGTCCAACCCGTGATCTCCCCGTCCGCGCCCGTACCGCGCTTGCTGGTCGGCTTACCGAACAGGCCCGCCACGGCACCGGTGGGCCGCTTCACGCCTGGGCTTCCCGCCACGTCCTCCATGTCCCCGTACATGATCCATCCGGCTCCGGTCACGTCCTTGTTGTCGGTGTCGGAGCCCGCCGGGCGGTGGTTGAGGCAGCTGTCCGGGTTGCTTCTCTGGGCCGGCGGGTTGCTCGGGATGATGGCCGGCTGGGGGCCGGGAGCGGCCGCAACGACAGTCGGGGTGACGTTGGGCTGGGTGGCCAGCATCGCCTGGAGGGTGGCGGAGCTGTAGGAGGCCGCGATGAGGGTGGGGGCCTGGTTGAGGTCCGGCGGGGTCCAGTCGAGCTTGGGCGCGGGGCGCTGGACGGCGGCCGTGGTCTTGTCGAACAGGGGCTTGGGGGCTCGGGGTGGAAGACGGCGGGGCGCACGGGTGACGTGGGCCGCCGGCAGGTGTTGCACTTGCCCCCCGTCGATCGGGGCGGGGCCGTACTCGCGAAAGTGGGCTCTCCTGCCGCATGTGTGGGTGTGCTGATCTACGGCTGGACGTGAAACACGCCGTTCCCTGTGATCCTTGAGGTGTCGAAGCCCAAATTAGATCAAGCAGAGAGACGGCGTGCCTGCCTTCAGCATATGGAAGCGCACCCTGATGGTCGAAAACACCGTGGTCGAGGGTGTCCGCTGGGACGAATCGGAACAGTGCGTGGTCGTGTCGGTACGGCCTGACGCGCGGCGGCGTGGGCGGTGCGGGCTGTGCCGGCGCCCGGCGCCGTTGTACGACCGGGGACGTGGCCGGCGCCGGTGGCGTGACCTGGACCATGGGACGCGGCGGGTGTTCCTGGAGGCCGACGCCCCGCGCGTCGCCTGCCGCGGACACGGCCCGACCGTCGCCTTCGTCCCCTGGGCCCGGCACGACGCCGGTCACACCCTGGCCTTCGACGCCCAGGCCGCATGGATGGCCGCCGAGTGCTCCAAGAGCGCCGCGGCCGAGCCGCTGCGCTGCACCTGGCGCACGGTCGGCCGGATCGTCGAGCGCTACACCGCCGACCGCGACCGGCACACCGACCGGCTGGCCGGACTGCGCCGGATCGGGATTCCAACGGACTGATCGAGTCCACCAACACCAAGACCCGCCTGATCATCCGCCGAGGCTTCGGCTTCCACTCCGCCGACGCCGTCATCGCCCTGGTCATGCTCACCCTGGCGGGCCCTCGCCCCACCCTCCCAGGACGCCAACCCACGACAGCCTGACCCACACATCAAGCAGGAGAGCCGCAAATGGGCTGACGCGCCCGGCCGCCCCGCTCAGACCGCGACAGCCGTCCGGCCCCGGGTCAGCCGGGGGCGCAGACCGACCAGGAGCGCGGCGACGGCGGCCCAGAGCGCGAGCGTGACCACCGGGCCGGCCAGGTGGGCGCCGCCGAAGTAGCTCAGGTCGCTGATCGCGCGGACGGCCGCGCCCGGCGGCAGCAGCGCCGATACGGCGCGGGCCGCGCCCGGCAACAGGTCGGCACCGATGGTGGCCCCGCTGGTGGCATTGCCGATGGTCAGCAGTACCAGGGTCGCGACCGGGAGGCCGACCGGGCCGAGGTAGGTGCCGAGTAGCTTGGTGGTGAAGGCCGCCGCCGCGGCCAGCAGGGACAGTGTGAACACCAGCGGCAGGACGGGGGCGGGCACGGCCCCGAGGACCGGTCCGGCGATGACCGCGCCAACCGCGCCGATCGCGGCGGAGGTGCCGAGCAGCAGCCAGAACCGGTGGCGCAGGCGCAGCTGTGCGGTCAGGCCGAGGGCGTTCGAACCCAGCACGAATCCGGCCAGGGTCACGCCGAAGGCCATGTAGAAGCCGGCCACGCCGCGGGCGTCGAAGTGTGCGAGCGGTACGACGTCCGTCGTGCTGACCCGGTCGGCCGCGCCCTGGGCGTAGGCGTTCACCAGCCGCGCCACGGCGGTCGTGGTGGACGTGCCGGCGGCCCCTGCGGTCTGCAGGCCGAGCCGGTCGGGCCCGTCGGCGGAGAGCGCGGCCACCACGTCGCCGTGCTCGACCGCGTGGCGTCCGGACGCGGCGTTGGCGACGGGGTGCACCTCGACGCTGTCGCCGAGCGCCCGGCCCACCTGGTCCGCCAGGACGGATCCGGTGACGGCGATCGGCACCCGGTGGGGCTGCGGGTCGCGCTGCAGGCCGATGTAGGAGGTGATGAAGGCCGCGGCGACGACCAGCGCGATCACGACCGGCTGGAGCCATGCCCGGACCGGCGGCCGGCGGACGGTCTCGCGGCGGCGCTCGGGAGAGGCGGCGGGTGCGGGGGTGGGAGTGGGTTCGGAGGTGTGCTCGGGGGCGGACGTGGAGGCGGTGGCCATGGCAGAGCTTCCTGGTGGGGCGTCGGTGCGGGTGCCGCGTACGGCGGAGCAGTGCACTATCGATCAATACGAGCATATGCTCCTATTCGGTGGGTGGCAAGGAGCCCTCGCATCTGCGAGCACATACTCCTATCTTGGAGGGGAAGCCTGGAGGAGACCATGACACCTGCGCCGCCGAACACCGCCCTCGCATGCAACAACCTCGCCCTCCGCAAGGCAGCGCGATACCTCGGCGCCACCTACGACAAGGCCCTCGCCGCAGCCGGACTCCGTTCCACCCAGTTCAGCATCCTGCAGGTACTGAACACGCGCGGCGAGACCACGATCACCAGCCTCGCCGAGTCGATCGCCATGGACCGCACGACCCTGGCCTCGAACCTCAAGCCGCTCGCCCGGGAGGGCCTAGTGACGGTGGAACCCTCGCCGACCGACCGCCGAGCGCGGATCGCCGCGATCACCGCGGACGGCCAGGCGCGGCTCGCCACAGCGATGCCGCTCTGGCAGGAGGCGCAGACGAAGTTCGAGGCCGCCTTCGGCGCAGACGAAGCCGCCGCGCTGCGCACCTCGCTGGACGCCGTCCTCGACACCGGCTTCGAGCCCTGGGCCGAGTAGCGGACGGCGTCCGCGCGGGCCGCGGCTTTCGGGGCTGAGGCGGGAGTCGCTGGCGACCTTCTCGGCGGCGTCGGGGGCCAGGGTCATCCACTGGTCGTAGCCGAGCGGCTGGAGCTCCTGCAGGGTGTACACGGCAGCACGAACACCGCGCCCGCACCGTCCAGCGGCCCCACGCCGACATGCCACGCGCCGCCGGCGCCTACCTTGCCGCCCGCACCCAGGCCGAGGTGCATGGTGTCGCCGGCGAACGCGTCACCTCCCAGGCCCAGCGCGCCTTTACCCTCGCCTTCACCGACCCGCAGGTCGCCGACGACGAGATCGACCTCGCCGAGCAGCTGCTCACCGGCCTGGACCTGCGAGCCACCGCCCTGACCGTCCGCACCGCCGCCCTCGTCCGCGACGCTGGCGCCGACGGAGTCGACGACCGACTCGAGGTCCTACGCACCGAAGCCCGCACCGCCGGCATCGTCGCCGCCCAGGCCGCCCTCGAACTCGCCGCCGCCTTCCACCACGCCGTCCGCGGCGACGACGCAGCGCTCGCCGCCGTCCAGCCCGGCTGCGTGATCTCGCCCGCGCCGGCGACTACGCCTACTACGTCGACATCGCCCACCCCATGGCTGGCCAGCACCCTGAGGCCCCTTCGGGCGTCCGCCGGCTCGACAGCGAGGAGACGGTGCGCACCAGGTGGCGGGCCTTGGTCACCAGCCGTCAGGAAGGTCCGCTCACCGGCCAGTAGGCCCCGCTTCGCCCTCGCCTCAACACGCGGGCACTTCGGGCTCCGGCCGAACCTTCACCACTTCGTGGACCCGCTCAACCGAGGCGAACCACGACTGGACTCGGCGGTCCACGAACCCAACAACCTGGATCATGTCGCTGCGCCGGGCGGCCAGGTCCTGGGAGCCTGCCTCGCGGTAGACGAACAGGTGGTCGGTTGAGAAACGGATCCGGTCGACCAGTCGGCCGAGCGGGGAGACCGGGCCCATGCCCGACACCCGCTGAGTGCGGGTCGGGCAATACGTCGTCTGCTCCGGGGCGCGGCGGATGCTGTTGCGGGCGATGCCTACTGACCTGTACCGACCAGTCCACAGACGGAGATGCCGATCATGTTGCGACTCCCTGTCCTCGCCGCGCTGCTGAGCCTCGCCTGTTGCGGCGCGGCCGCCGGCGTGCCACAACCGGGAACGGCCGTCGATCAGACGGCTTCCCCCGCCTCGGCCGGCTGTCTGACCCCGCCGCCGGTCGCTCCGGGTGAGACCGCGACGCTGGCGCTGACGTCCGGCGGGCAGCAGCGGAGCTACCTCGTCCACGTACCCGCCGGCTACCGGAGCGCCGATCGGACACCGTTGGTCCTGGCCTTCCACGGTTCCGGTGAGAGCGACACGCAGATCGAGTCGTACAGCGGTCTGTCGGCCCTGGACGCCATCGTGCTGTACCCCGAGGGGACCATCGGAACCAACGGCGAGACGTCCTGGGAAGGCGCGCCCTACTCGTCGGGCGTCGACGACGTACGGTTCGTCCAGGACCTGCTCGCCCGGACGCAGCAGCAGTTCTGCGTGGACCAGGGCCGGATCTACGCGACCGGCAAGTCGAACGGCGGCGGCTTCACCGCCCTGCTCGCCTGCCGGCTGCCGCGCCGGATCGCCGCCTTCGCACCCGTCGCGGGCGCCTACTACCCGGAGACGACGCAAGGCTGCCGGACGAGCCCGCCCGTGCCGATGCTCGAGTTCCACGGCACCGCGGACCCGGTCATCCACTACGACGGGGGAACCAGCCACGGCGAGCAGTACCCTTCGATCGCCCAGTGGCTGAGCACCTGGACCGACAAGGACCGGTGTTCGGCGGAAAACCGGCGCAGCATCGGCTCGGACGTGGTCGAGTTCGACTGGACGCCGTGCGTCCGGGGCACCGAAGTCACCCACTACCAGGTCATCGGCGGCGGCCACACCTGGCCCGGAGCGGTGGCGCCCAGCGGCCCGGGGCACACCACACAGACGATCTCGGCGACCGCGGTCATGTGGGAGTTCTTCACCCGGCACCCGCTCGACCGGCCGGCACACCCGGGCGGGTGGTGACGAACGGAGCGAAGCCGCCGCTCGCGCGTTCACCGGTCCCGCCCTCCCGGCAAGGGCGGGTCCGGACCGCGTGCGCCTGGTGGGGAACGCACGGGCGAGGAGGGACCCTGGGCCCTGCCCGCGCACCGCGTGTCGTGTGAAGGGACTTCGGCCCTGGCCGGTGCAGCTCACGGTTCACCGGAGCAGCGGGATCTCGCCGAGCTCATGGACGGAGCAGAGCGGGGTCCCGCCCACGGCCATCTCGAAGAGCGCCCCGGAACGATTGCCGCTGACCGTCCTGACCCACTGCCAGCCGTGGGTGCGGTAGTAGGCGTGCAGGTCCGCGTTGTCGCTCCAGGCGTTGGCGCGGACCAGCTCGGCGCCCGCGCCTGCGGCCCGCCACCGGGCCCAGCCGGTCAGGCGTGCGCCGATGCCCCGGCCCGCGTACCGGCGGTCGACGACGAAACGGCTGAAGTACCGTGCGGGGTCCGCCAGTTCCCATGCTGTCCAGAGCAGGCGACTCCCGGTCGGCCGGTCCGTGACGGTGGCCACCGGCTCACCGTCGGGCTCCAGCAGCGCCACCACGATGGCGCCCCGTTCGATCCAGACGAGAGTGCGGGTGGCGTCGAAGGGGTCGGACCACTGGCGCGAGCCGTGCCGCCGGGCGATCCAGGCGGCGGCCTCGGCGCGCAGCGTGGCCAGCCGGTCCAGGTCGGCAGGTACGGCCGCGCGGACGTACAGCGGGGGCGGCGCGTTCAGCACGGCTCGAGTGCGAACCGCGCGTGTTGGGCGTCCACCAGCCGGCGTCCGCAGGGGCGGAGAGTGCTCCCGTCGGGTGTGGTCAGTGAGTAGCGGCGACGAGGCGGCCGAGTGGTGCGCCGGGGTGCAGTACCGTTCCCCCGCCTGGCAGTTGGAGCAGGACGCAGTCGTCCGGTCCGCATTCCAGCAGGCCGAAGCCATCGCCGCAGCGGTGCAGCAGGCCGTCCTTGAGCCGGTGCACGCCGCCGGTCGGCGCCGCCAGGACGCGGGCGGGAGCTCCGGTGAGCTTCCCCCGCTGCGCGGGAGGTGGTGATTACCTGGTCAGGACGGGTGTGGGTGGTTCGACGGCCACCGGTTCGGCTGTCGCCTGGTCGGCGTAGAACTTCGCCTCGTACTCGTCGGGGCTGAGCCAGCCGAGTCGTTTCTGGATGCGGCGGGTGTTGTACCAACCGTCGATATAGGCGAACAGGGCCAGGTCCGCGTCCGTGCGGGTCTCGAAGGTCGTGCGGCGCACGCACTCGGTCTTCAGGACGCTCCAGAAGTTCTCCGCGAGGGCGTTGTCGAAGGAGTCGCCCACGCTTCCCATGCTCGGCTCGATTCCCGCTTTCAGCAGGCGGGTTGTGAGCTTGATGGACGTGTACTGGGCACCCGTGGTCGCTGTGATGAATCAGCTTCCCGGGTTCGACAGGCCGGCCGTGCAGCGCGTACTCCAGGGCGGTGAGGACCAGGTCGGCGTCCGCGCGTTCGGAGGTGTGCCAGCCCACGATCCGGCGGGAGAAGGCGTCGCGGATCGTGGCCAGCCACCACGGTCCCTCATCAGTCGGGATCAGCGAGATGTCGGCCACCCACAACCGGTTCGGCGCGGCGGCGGCGAAGTCGCGCTGGACCAGGTCCGGGGCAGGGTCGGCGGCCGGGTCACGGCGGGTGAAGGAGCGGGGCCGGCGCGGGCTGACGCCCTGGAGGCCGG
>NZ_JBHVVI010000149.1:0-19380 GCF_042883685.1 Kitasatospora sp. NPDC058190 | reverse complement strand
CACTGTACTGCCCGGCCCCCCCCCGGGGGGGTGTGGGGGGGGGGGGGGGGGGCGCCGGGGAGGGGGGGGCCCCCCCCCCCCACCCCCCGCGCCAGCACCCGGCCAGCCCACCGCGTGATCGAACAGCGAGTGACACGGACGCTCTACAGGCAGTCGATCAGAGCGACAACCACGGTTTGTGCAGGCCGAGTTCGGAGCGCGCCTGCCAGTCGTAGAGGTCCGTCCGGTCGCGGGCGTTGTTGTCGGGCAGCAGGCTGCCGCGCGGCGGTCCGAGGCGCAGCCGGTCGCCGACGGCGGTGTGCTCGACCAGGGCCGCGCTGACGCCGCCGGGACCGGTGCGGCGGACATGGAACTCCACCTCGTCGTCGGCGCGCGGGGCGCAGCCCATCGGGTACTGCCGCCAGGTGTGCGGCAGCGCGGGGTGCTCGACGGTGCCGTACTGTCCGGCGCGGTAGGGGTACGGCTCGCCGGTGCGCACCCACAGGACGGCGAGGTCGGGGCGGCGGCGTTCGTGGCCGGTGACCACGGCGTGCCAGTACGGGGGTTCGGTGAGCGCGGAGTCGGCGCCGGCGACCATCGCGCCGACGGCGAAGCGCAGCATCCGCACCCAGGCGGCTTCCAGCTCCTCGGTCCAGCTCTCGCCGGCCCGGTGCCGGACGGCCGCGCACAGGGCCTCTTCGAAGGCCTCGTAATGGACCGGACGGACGCCCAGTTTTCGGTGGTCGCGCCCTAGTTGACGGAGCGTCCGGTCGAGTTCGGCGGGGCGGTGGAGGTGGCCGATCAGGTGGTGGACGATCCGTTCCAGGTGGGTCTGCTGGAACTCCATCGAGGTGGGGAAGAGCGGTCGCAGGTAGGGGCGGCGGCGGAACATGACCGCGTAGAGGTGGTCGATCAGCTCCGCGAGCGGGGCGACCAGGTCGAGGTCGCGCCGGATCAGGTACTGGTCTCTCGCGCCGTCGTAGCCCTCGCCGCCGACGATGCCGTGGTCGGCTCCGGATCCGGGCCCCGACGACGAGGCGGGGGTGAGGAGTTGGCGCCGCAGTCGCATCGCGTGGTGGCGGGCGATCAGACGGTCGTACTCGGCGGTGGCGGTGGCCCTGCTGCTGCTGTTGTCCATGACCTGCCCAGTCAACTGCCGCCCACCTGGCGCGAGAAGGGCCGGTCGCCCCGGGCGGACCCGGGACCATCGGCCCTGTATCGACGAACCGGTCGAACGCCTACCGGCTCTGCTCGGCGGTCCGCTCGGCCGCGTCCGCGGACTCCGCGCGCAGCTCGGTGGCCGCCCAACTGGCCAGCAGCCGAAGGGACTCGGCGGAGGCGGAACCCGGTTCGGCGTGGTAGGTGACCAGTACCTGGTCGCCGTCCCCGGCCGGGCGCAGCGTCTCGTACTGCAGGGTGAGCCGGCCGACCACCGGGTGGTGCAGGTGCTTGGTGCCGTGGCCCTTGTCCTGGATCTGGTGGGTGGCCCACAGGCGGCGGAAGTCATCGCTCTTGACGGAGAGTTCGCCGATCAGCGAGGCGAGCCGGGGGTCGTCCGGGTCGCGCCCGGCGTCCAGCCGCAGGATGCCGACCACGTCGGTGGCCTTGTTCTCCCAGTCCTGGTAGAGCTCGCGCGCGGCCGGGTCGAGGAAGACGTGCCAGGCCATGTTGCGCTGCTCGGGCGGCATCGTGGCGAAGTCGCCGAGCAGGGCGGTGCCGAGCCGGTTCCAGGCGATGATGTCCAGCCGCCGCCCGAGCACGTACGCGGGCACGCCCTCCATCGCGTCCAGCAGCTGCTGCAGCGCGGGTCGGACCCGCTGCGGACGGGCGGCGGCGCGGCCGGCCCGGCGGCGGGCGGGCTTGGTGAGCCGGCCGAGGTGGTCGCGCTCGGCGGGGCTGAGCCGCAGCACCCGGGCGATGGCGTCGAGGACGGCGACGGAGACGTTCTCGCCGTGCCCCTGTTCGAGCCTGGTGTAGTAGGCGGTGCTGACTCCGGCCAGCTGGGCCAGCTCCTCGCGGCGCAGTCCGGGCACCCGCCGGCGGGTGGTGGTGTCCGGCAGGCCCACGTCCTCGGGCCGCAGCCGGGCGCGGCGGGATCGGAGGAACTCGCTGAGTTCGGTGCGCTGGTCCATGACTGCAGTATGCGGGCGATCCGACGCGCCCGGGTGCGGGTGAGGGTGATACTGCCGTGCGTAGGTTCCGCAGTCCTACGTTCCGCTTCCCTACGCGCCGCTGTCGTACGCCCCGCCTTCGTACGACGATCTCTGGTCTGGTTGGCCTTCCGGCGCCGGCGCAGTCTTGTGGTCATGACGAACGAGACGAACGAGACCACGCAGAACGCCGCCACCCGCACCGTCACCGCCTACGCGGCTCAGCAGCCCGACGCCCCGCTGGCGAGGACCACCGTCACCCGCCGGGCCGTCGGCGAGCACGACATCGTGATCGACATCCACTACTCCGGCATCTGCCACTCGGACATCCACCAGGTCGGCGAGGACTGGGGCACCGGGATCTTCCCGATGGTCCCGGGCCACGAGATCGCCGGTGTGGTCAGCGAGGTCGGCCCGGGCGTCACCCGCTGGAAGGTCGGCGACCGGGTCGGGGTCGGCTGCTTCGTCGACTCCTGCCGGGAGTGCGACAACTGCGAGGCCGGCCTGCAGCAGTACTGCACCGGTGAGGGCGGCGCCGTCTTCACCTACAACGCCATGGGCAAGGACGGCCTGCCGACCTACGGCGGCTACGCCGCGGAGCTGGTGGTGGACGAGGCGTACGCGCTGAGCATCCCCGACAGCCTGCCGCTGGACGTCGCCGCGCCGCTGCTGTGCGCGGGCATCACGCTGTACTCGCCGCTGGCGCACTGGGGCGCCGGCCCCGGCAAGAAGGTCGCGATCGTGGGCCTCGGCGGCCTCGGCCACATGGGCGTGAAGATCGCCCACGCGATGGGCGCGGAGGTCACCGTGCTCAGCCAGTCGCTGCGCAAGCGCGAGGACGGTCTGAAGCTCGGCGCCGACCACTACCGGGCCACCTCCGACCCGGCGACCTTCACCGAGCTCGCGGGCAGCTTCGACCTGATCGTCAACACGGTCTCCGCCGACCTCGACCTGAGCGCCTACGTGGGCCTGCTGCGCACCGACGGCACCCTGGTGCAGGTCGGCATGCCGGAGAAGCCCCTCACGATGCACCCGTACCCGCTGGCCACCGGGCGCCGCTCGCTGGCCGGTTCGATGATCGGCGGGCTGCCGGAGACCCAGGAGATGCTGGACTTCTGCGGTGAGCACGGCATCGGCGCCGAGATCGAGGTGATCCGGGCCGAGCAGATCAACGAGGCGTACCAGCGGGTGCTGGCCGGCGACGTCCGGTTCCGCTTCGTGATCGACGCCTCGACCATCTGAGCCTCGGCCGTCCGGGCCTCGACCGTCCGAGCCTTCACCGCCTGAGCCTTGACCGCCTGATCAGCCGACCAGTTGATCAGGCGACCAATTGATCAGGCGACCGACTGACGCTACGCCCCGCGCCCTGGTGCTCTCCCATCACCAGGGCGCGGGGCGCGCCCTTGATCCCCTGCCGGGGGGTCAGACCCCCGCCGCCCTGGCCCCGGCCGCCGCCCGGCGCTCCGCGCGCCGGTCCTCCCGCCGCTGCCGTCCGCGGCGCAGCGGCTGGTCGGGCAGCCAGCCGAAGGTCAGACAGGCGCCCACCATCCCGAGCAGCATCCCCATCAGGAAGCCGCCCAGGTTGGAGGTCACCCAGCTGGCCAGCGAGGCGAGCACGGCGAGGACGGAGTAGAACAGCCGCTGCGCCGGGTTGAACAGGATCAGCAGGCCGCACAGCACCATCACCACCGGCACCAGGTACCCCGCCAGCCCGGCCATCCCGATGTGCAGGAGGACGGGCAGCGGGGCCCACAGCGTGAACAGGATCTCGGCGCCGCCGAGCGTGACCAGCAGCCCGCCCCAGAACGGTCGCTTGCCCCGCCAGTCGCGCCGCACCGGGCCCGCGGCGGGCGCGGCCTCCGGTGCCGGGGCGACGGCGGCCGGAGCGGCGGGTGCGGGCGTGGCCGCTTCGGGCGCGGCGGCCGTCCCCTCGGCCGCCACCCCCTCGGGCCACGGCACGTCGCCCTCGCCGGCTCCGGTCGGCTCCGGTACGGACTCCGTCATGGTCAGCAGCCCTTGGAGCCGAAGCTCAGCCGCAGGTTGGGCAGTTTGAACCCGACGGCCGTGCTCGCGTAGTTGTGCTGCTTGAGGTGCGTCAGCTGGACGTGGTCGGCCTGCTGGCCGAAGACGCCCCGGCCGCCCTTGCCGACGTCGCCGGCCTTCTCGAAGGTACTGGCGTCGCCACCGATCTCGATGTTCTTGAAGTCCGCGTCGCCGGACAGCAGGTCGGAGTCGGTGGTGAGGTCGGAGGCGGAGACCGGGGTGCCGTTGTCGCCGGCGTGGATCACCAGGTTGACGCCGCCGAGGTCGACGCTCTGGCACAGGTTGGTGATCTCGGCGGTCTTGATCGCCGACACCATGACCAGCACCTGGCCGCCGGTGTTCCCCTTGTTGGGGCTGTTGGGGATCATGTGGTCCAGCGCGCCGAACTGCGCGAAGCCATCTCCGTCGAGCTTGTCCGCGGTGATCGTGAACGGCATGCCGGAGATGGAGAACTGCGCGGCGAGCACGCCCTGGGCGGTGAGGGTCATCAGGATGCCCCCGACCGCGACGGCCGGTACCGCCATCAGGACCGAGCGCTTCAGCCGTACCCGGCCTCTTCTCGCCCCCATCGGCGTCTGCGGGGATTCCGCCGCGGCTGCGGCGTCCTCGGACATGGCCATGTGTGCTCCCTGTGGATGGATTGGGTGTGCAGGCACTGGCACGTTGCCCTGGCGCGGACAGCGTTGCGCGTCCCGACCGGACCCTCCGCCCCTCGGCAGCGGGGCGGGCTCGGTCGGAGCGCGAAGTAACTGGGAAGCTACTGCCCGGTATTGGCCGGGTCAATACGGGTGCACGAAGGATCTTCACCAATCCCGACCCCGAGCCGCGCGGCCGCCTGCGCCGGACCGAGGAACGGCGCGAGGCAGAACATGCTCAACACCGTTAGCAGTTCTGGTAGTTGATCGGTACGTCCGGAGTCGATCCGGCGGTAGACCGCGCTGTAGACGCCGCCCACCACGGCGTCCACCATCTCCTGCACCCCTACGCCGCCCGGCAGTTGGGGCACGTCGGCGAAGAACACCCGGAACCGGGTGAGGAGTTGGTCCCGCTCGCGCCGACCGGCAGGGCCGACCGACTCGATCTCGATCACCGCCATGGTCGCGAAGGACGGTGTCCCGGCGAGGAGTTGGAGCATCGCGCCGAGCGCCTGGCGAATCCCCGCGCACCAGTCGGATTCGGCCGCGAAGGCCGCCGCCATCCGCCGGATCACCACCCCGGTGCCGTACCGGTGCGCGGCCAGGAAGGCGTCCTCCTTGCCGCTGAACAGCTCGTAGAAGACCGGCCTGGTCACACCCGCCGCGCGGCAGATGTCGCTGACCGTGGCGTGCTGGTAGCCGCGTTCGGCCACCGTCCGGACCAGCCCGTCCAGCAGCCGCTCGCGCTGGGTCGCGGCGACCACCCCGGCGGGGAGCCGGCGGGGGCCGGGCTTGATCGATCTGGCCGGATCCCGGCCGGTCCGGGCGCCCGGCAGCAGGATCACCTCGGCGCTCCGGAAGTAGTTCCGATCCATCCCAACTCCTGTGTCCTGTATTGACATTGACGGAAGACCGGGTTTACAACACTGGCAGGTTTCCAACCGGTGGGTGAGCAGGCCACCACCGGCCGACCTCCGTGCCGCTGCGATCCGAACCGCCGCGTACAGCACCGCCGTACCTCCGGCGAAGTCGCACCTGCACACCGCCGTACCGCACGGGTGGGCCCGTGGCGCCGGGCCCACCCGTACCGCAGTCCGCCGGAGCCCTCGGTACGCCATCACCTCCCCCGCCGTGCACACCACCACACCCGCACGCGGGGATTCCCCCACCCGTCCCCGGACGGAGAGAGGCACCCTCATGCGCATCCGTCGCACCCTCGCAGCCGCATCCCTCGCCGCCATCGCCCTCACCGGTGCCGCCGTGGCACCGGCCCAGGCCGACGCCGCCGCCGTCCTGACCACCGGCAGCGCCTCCGGGCCGGCCGTCTCCGTCGGCGACACCCTCACCGCCAGTCTGGCCTCCGGCACCGCCGCGACCTTCACCGACGGCCCCGGCAGCTCCAACGGCGTCAGCTGCGCCAGCTCCTCCTTCTCCGCGACCGTGACGTCCAACCCGGCCGCCCCCGGCAGCGCGACCGAGCAGCTCAACAGCCAGTCCTTCGACTCCTGCACCTCCAGCGTCTTCGGCGTCATGAGCGTGCAGAGCGTCACCGCCACCAGCCTGCCGTACACCAACACGGTCACCTCCGGCTCCGGCAACAACGTCTCGCTCAACGGCGGCACCAGCGGCCCGGTGGGGATCACCGTGGTGCTGAACACCCTCCTGGGCAGCGTCGAATGCGACTACCAGAGCCCCAACGGCATCTCCGGCTCCACCTCGAACAGCGGCAACACCATCGGCTTCGCCAACCAGCCGGCCAACCTGGTCTCCGGCCCGGGCCTGTGCTTCTCGACCGGCTACTTCAGCGCCAGCTACGGCCCGGTCACCGACACCTCGGCCGCCGGCAGCCCGGTCCTGTACGTCAACTGACGTTCCGGGGCCCGGACACAGCGAAGCGGCGTACGACGGGCAGCAGCCCGCCGTACGCCGCTCCACCGCAGGCCTAGACCTTGAGCACGAAGTAGGCCACCATCCCGCCCACGAGGGCCAGGAAGAGCTGCACCATCACTCCCGGGTACAGGACGCCCTGATCCGCCGGACGCCCCTCCCGCTCCGCCTCCAGCGCCCGCTGCGACAGCTTCCGGACGTGCCCGGCCAGCCCCAGCGGGAAGCTCAGCGTCACCGTCGAGTACATCAGCAGGGCCTCGGCCGGATCCAGGTGCTTGACCTTGTAGTGGGCGAACTGGAGCAGCGCCCCGACGACCGGCCCGATCGCCGCCATCGTCCGGTACTCCCGCGTGGGCTGCGGTGGCACCAACACCGCCCAGAACAGCGCCGCCGCCAGCACGGCGATCCACCACCACGTGGCCACACTCAGCCCCAGTGGAGTCATTTCCCCTACCCCCCAGTTCACAAAGGACGTTCGCTCACGCACGTCCACCACCGAGCACCCTAGACACGCGTTCGGGCCCCGGGCCCGGTGACCCCCGAGACAAGCAAGTGACCGGCGGGTAGGGTGGCGCCGCACGGACACGGCGAACCGGAACGGGGCAGGCAGATGGCCAGCGGCAGCAGCGCGAACGGCGACGGCACGGGGTTCTTCGCGTCAGTGGCGGACACCGCCGACCGACTCGCCGCGACCGGGTACCTGGCCTCCACCGCCGTGGCCACCACCGTCTTCCTCGCCGACCGGCTCGGCAAGCCGCTGCTGGTCGAGGGCCCGGCCGGGGTCGGCAAGACCGAACTCGCCAAGGCCGTGGCCGAACTCGGGCAGGCACGGCTGGTCCGGCTGCAGTGCTACGAGGGCATCGACGAGGCCCGCGCGCTCTACGAGTGGAACCACGCCAAGCAGCTGCTGCGGATCACCGCCGGCCGCGACGAGGGCTGGGACCAGGCCCGCACCGACATCTTCGGCGAGGAGTTCCTGCTCACCCGCCCGCTGCTCACCGCCATCCGCGGCGAGGAGCCCACCGTGCTGCTGATCGACGAGATGGACAAGGCCGACGTCGAGGTCGAGGCGCTGCTGCTGGAGGTGCTCAGCGACTTCCAGGTGACCGTCCCCGAGCTCGGCACCATCACCGCGAGCCGCCGCCCCTTCGTGCTGCTCACCTCGAACGCCACCCGCGAACTCTCCGAGGCCCTGCGCCGCCGCTGCCTCTTCCTCCACCTCGACTACCCGGACGCCGAGTTGGAGCGCCGGATCGTCCGGCTCAAGGTGCCCGGCCTGGACGACACGCTGGCCGCCTCCCTGGTCCGGGTGGTCGGCGCACTGCGCGCGATGGAGCTGCGCAAGGCGCCGTCCGTCGCCGAGACCATCGACTGGGCCCGCACCCTGCTCGCCCTCGGCGCGGACACCCTGGACGAGACGGTCGTCCAGGACACCCTCGGGGTGATCCTCAAGCACCAGGACGACGTCCGGAAGGCCGCCCAGAAGCTCACCCTCGCGTGACGGCGCCGCAGCCGGCCGACACCGCGGCCCGACTGACCGGCCTGGTCCGCGCCCTGCGCGGGCACGGCCTGCGGATCGGCCCGGCCGAGACGGTGGACGCCGCCGCCGTGCTCGACGTGCTCGGCTTCGCCGACCGCGAGCAGATGCGGGCCGGCCTGGCCGCCGCCCTGCTGCGCTCGGACGGCCAACGGGCCGTCTTCGACGCCTCCTTCGACCTGTTCTTCCCCCTGGGCGTCGGCACCCCCGAGGCCCTGCGCACCGACCCGCCGCCGCTGCCGCACGACCCCGAGCCGCCGCGCTTCGGCCGCCCCGACCCGCTCCGCGACCAGCTGCGCGAGCGCCTTGCCGCTGCCCTGGCCGCCGACGACCGGGCCGCCCAGGCCAGGCTGGCCGGCGAGGTGGTCGAGGCCTTCGGCCGGTACGGCACCGGGAGCACACCGGGATCGGACGGCTGGTCCGCCCACCAGGCGCTCGGCCGCCTCTCCCCCGAGACCCTGCTCGCCCGGATCCTCGCCGCCCTGCGCGAGGACCCCGGACCGGAGGACCTCTCCGACCGCGTCCTCGCCGACGAGATCCGCCGCCGCATCCGGGACTTCCGCGCCCAGGTCACCGGCGAGGCCCGCCGCCGGGTCGCCGAACTGCGCGGCGCCGAGCGGATCGCCGAACGCGCCGTCGCCCCCACCGCCGACCGGATCGACTTCCTCTACGCCGGCCGCGAGCAGCTCGCCGAACTACGGCGCACCGTCCACCCGTTGGCCCGCAAGCTGGCCACCCGACTGGCCGCCCGGCGCCGCCGCGCCGCCCGCGGGCAGATCGACCTGCGCCGCACCCTGCGCCGCTCGCTCGGCACCGGCGGGGTGCCGCTGCGCCCGGCGTACCGGCTGCGCCGCCCGGCCCGGCCGGAGCTGGTGCTGCTGTGCGACGTGTCCGGCTCGGTGTCGGGCTTCGCCGACTTCACCATGCTGCTGGTCCGGGCGATGAGCGAACAGTTCAGCAAGGTCCGGGTGTTCGCCTTCGTCAACCGCACCGCCGAGATCACCGACCTGCTCCGGGAGGACAGCGCCGACCCGGCCCGGCTGGCCACCCGGATCCTCGCCGAGGCCAAGGTGATGGGCTACCACGGCAACAGCGACTACGGCTCCGCCCTCGGCGAGTTCGCCGACCACCGCCTGGACGCCGTCGGCCCGCGCACCTGCGTGCTGATCCTCGGCGACGCCCGCAACAACCACCGTGACCCCAACCTGGACGCGCTGCGCCGGATCGCCGGCCGGGCCCGGCGGGTGTTCTGGCTCAACCCCGAACAACCCGCGCTCTGGCCGACCGGCGACTCCGCCGCGCTCGCGTACGCGGACGTCGTGGAGATGCACCCCTGCCGCAACGCCCGCCGCCTCGGCGAGCTGATCGCCCGCCTGCTGCCGGTCTGAGGAAGGCCTAGTCCAGCGTCTTCAGGAAGTCCAGCAGCGCCTCGGTCACCTCGGCCGGGCGCTCCTGCTGCGTCCAGTGCCCGGTGTCCGGCAGCCGGACGTGCCGGTGCAGCCGGGGCGTCAGGTGCTCCAGCAGGTACGTCACCACCTCGGGCGCGATCATCGCGTTCACCAGGTCCTGCTCGCCGGCCACGTACAGCGCGGGCGCCTCGATCCGCCGGCCGGCGAATGCCGCCATCAGCTCGTTGTTCCGGTCGATGTTGCGGTACCAGTTGAGCCCGCCGGTGAAGGCGCGCTCCCCGTGCAGGGCGTAGTCGGCCGCGAACGCCTCGATGTCCGCCTCGGTGAGCCAGTCCGGCAGCCGTTCGGGCTCCGGGACACTGTCCAGCAGACCCTGGCCCTCGGGGACCACCCACGGCCGCGGCTTGCCCTCGGGGGAGATGCCGCCGAGGATGCGGCGGAAGCTGCTCCTCAGGTCGGCCGCCAGCTCGGCGTCGGCCCGGCCCGGCTGCTGGAAGTAGATCTGGTAGAAGCCTTCGCCGAAGTTGTCCCTGGCGGCGGCCAGCGGCCCCGGCCCGGCCGTCACCGGCGGCACGCTCAGCCCGGCCACCCCGCGCACCAGGTCCGGCCGCAGCGTGGCGGTGGCCCAGGCGACCGGCGCGCCCCAGTCGTGGCCGACCACCACGGCCCGCTCCTCGCCCAGCGCGCCGATCAGCGCGGTCACGTCCCCGACCAGGTGCAGCAGGGTGTACGCGTCCACGTCCTCGGGCTGCGAGCTGCGGGCGTACCCGCGCTGGTCGGGGGCGACCACCCGGTACCCCGCCTCGGCGAGCGGTGCGAACTGGTGCCGCCAGGAGTACCAGCTCTCCGGGAAGCCGTGCAGCAGCAGGACCAGCGGCCCCTCGCCCTGCTCCGCGAGGTGCAGCCGGACGCCGTTCACCTCGACGTGGCTGTGCTTGATCGCGTCGTTCAACTCCGCTCCCGGTTCGCTCCGATGGATCCGTTCGGTGGGTCCGTCCGACCCCCTGCCCAGCCCGGCGCCCCCGCAATCCCCGCGAGTTCCCCTTTCGACATGGACACGCACAAAGCAGCCGAGGCCGCCCCGGGAATTCCGGGACGGCCTCGGCCTCAGCGGTGCGCTGAACTGATTGAGCGTCAGTTCACCGTGTAGCTGTACGGGATCGCCGCGAGCACCGAACCGGTGGTGCCCACGATGTTGTTGGCGGTCGGCGTGAAGGTCGGGCCGGACACCAGGTAGAGAACACCCTTGACCGTGCTGCCCTTCGGGCCGGTCGGGGTCACGGTCACCTGCAGCGAGCCGGTGGCGCCCGGGGCGACGGTCACCGGGTTGGCGGCCGGAGCGGAGGCGTTGACACCGGAGGCGAACGGGTCACCGGTGCTGGAGGCCAGCGCCGGGTCGAACGCCAGGGTGTGCGCGCTGGCGGTGATGGTGGAGGTGCCGGCCGGCGCGGCGTTGTTGCCGAACGGGCCGATCTGCTGGACGAAGGTGCTCCAGGAACCGGGGACGACCGGCTGCTCGGCGCTGCCCTTGTCGGTGACGACCGAGATGGTCGAGCCGTCCTGGGCCTTCTTCAGGTCACCGAACAGGTCCGGCGAGCCGGTGGTGCCGCTCAGCTCGATCTGCGCCGGCGTCGAGGACGCCGCCACGGCCTTGAGCTGGTCGGTGCCCGGGGGCACCAGGAAGCCGGGGACCGAGGAGGTGAGGCTCAGCGGCAGGTTGACCGAGGCCGAGGCGCCCTGCGGCACCAGCGGCAGGTCGACGCGCTTGTCGAGGCGGCCGTCGGCCGCGATGCGCTGGGTGGCCGCGGTGTTGTTGGTGTAGTTCACCTGGACGGTGACCGGCTTGCCGGCCGCCAGCTTGGTCTTCGCGTCGTTGGGCAGACCGGCCGCGGTGGCCTGGTTCTGGTTGAACGCGATGGTGCCGGTGAAGTCCTGGGCGAGCTCCTGGCCGCTGACCGGGCCGAGCACGTTCAGGACGAACCGCCAGTGGCCCTCGGCCGGGTCGACGGTGGTGGCCGAGACACCGTTGGAGCTGCCGGTCAGGTTGCCCTGGGCGTCGAACAGCGCGTTGCCCTCGATGTCGATCGGGGTGCCGTTCGGGCTGATCAGCGCACCCTGCATGAGCAGGTTGGCGTCCTTGGCGACGGTGACGCCGACCCGCAGGTCCTTCTGGCCCTTCGGGACGTCGAAGCCGTAGGTGAAGCTCTGCGTCGGCGAGGAGCCGCGGCCGTTGCCACCGGTGATGGTGCCGGTGAAGGTGCCGGTGCCGTTGGTGACCGGGACGAGGCTGCGCAGGATCACCGGAACGCTGGTGGTGTTGCCGTTCGAGCTGGAGACGGTGACCGCCTCGCTCGAGTCGCCGCTGGTCGCCGGGGTGGTGAGCTGGACCTTGAGGGTCTTGGTCTCACCGGGCTGCACGTCGGTGCTGTTCGGGCTCACCGCGCCGGCCGGAACCGCGCGCTGGGTGGAGGTGCCGAACTGGACGTCGCCGGTGTAACCGGCCTTGCCCGCCGGGGTGTACATGATCGCGGTCCACTCACCGGCGACCGGGTGCGGGACGTCCACCAGGCCGAAGTTGGCCGGGGTCGCGCCGCCCTGCGGACGGGTGTTGGTCTCGAAGCGGCCCGACGGGTCGAGCAGCGTCATGCGGACCACGGGGCCGTTGGTGACCGGGTTCGGGCCGCCGTGCCAGGCGATCGACGCCGCGAGGCGGTCGGCACCGGCCGGAACCGTGAACTTGACCTGCTTCTGCACCCAGTCGGCACCGTTGGTGGCGTACTTGAAGGTGTCCGTGGAGGCCGAGTCCATCTTGACGGTCTGCTGGTTGTTCGCCAGCGGCGCGAAGCTGCGGGTCGCGGCGCTCACCGTCTGGGTCTCGTCACTGGTGTTGGTGACGGAGATGTCGGCGGTGTGGGTCGAGCCGGGGGTGCCGGAGATGCTCAGCTGGCCGGTGTTGACCACGACGGTCTTGGCACCGTCGGTGCCGTCGCCGTCGTCGTAGCCGCGGGCGGCCTCGACGGCGGCCCGGACGTTCAGCAGACCGGCGCCCTGCTCCTCGGCCGGAACGCCGAGGTCGGTGGCGGTACCGGTGATGAACTTCTTCACCAGCGCCGGGGACGGCGAGTCGCCGCCGTGGGTGTCGCGGTAGGCCTGGATGACCAGGGCCGCGGCGCCGGTGACGAACGGGGCGGCCTGGCTGGTGCCACCGAAGGGCTGGATCCCCGAGGGCTTGCCGTTGAAGTCGGTGCACTCGGTGTACTTGGTGGTGTCGGGGGTGCAGAGCGCCCAGTCCGACTCACCGGGGGCGACCAGGTCGACGGTCCGGCCGGCCTGGGTGAAGCCACCCGAGGACAGCGCGGAGATGCGGCTGTTGCTCCAGGTCTTGTTGGAGAACTTGGAGGCCGCGTAACCGGTCTGCTGGTAGTTCTGGTTGTCCGTCGAGGCGCCGACCGCGATCACGTTCGGGTCGGTGGCCGGGGTGCCGATCGTCCCGCTCAGGCCCGCGTCACCGGAGGAGACGGAGACCGTGACACCGGCCTTGACGGCCTGGTCGTTGAAGAGCGAGATGGTGTCGTGCGCGCCGCTGTCCGGGGTGACGTTGCCACCGAAGGACTCGTTCAGCACGTCGACGTGGGCGACCCGCACCGCGTAGTCGATGGACTGCAGGATCGACGAGTTCGACATCATCTCGCCGCCGGCCTTCAGCGCGACCAGGTCCGCGTCCGGGGCGAGGCCCTTGATGCGGATGTTGCAGCCGGCCGGCAGCGGGTGCGAGGAGTTGACGAACTTGGAGACGTCGTAGGTCTGGCGACCCTGGGCGATGACCGCCGAGGCGTCGCCGAAGGCCTCGGCGGCGCCGGTCGGCGCAGCCCAGCCGTCACCCGCGAAGTCCTGGTAGTCGACGACGGCGTGCGAACCGTCGGCCCGGATGAAGTCCGGGTTGTTCGGGTCGAGGCTGTCGGCGATGTAGGCGACCTTGACGCCCTTGCCGGTGGCCAGGTCGGCCGCGCCGGGCTGACCGTTGCCGGTCACGCCGCGCACCGAGTACAGGCCCTCCGGCTCCAGCAGCGGCTTGGAGGGGTCGGAGGGGCAGACCGTGTTGGTCGCGTTCTCCTCGGGCTGGCCGTTGCTGCCCGAAACGGCCTGCGGAGCGGCGTCGCTCTTGGCCGCACCGGCCGTGGCCTCGTCCGCGGTCTTCGCCTTGGTCGCGGCGATCGGGGCCACCTGGACCTGGGTGTCCGCCACCACGGTGGCGACCGCCGGGTCGGCCTGCAGCTTGGCGCGCAGCGCCGGGCTGACCGTGGCCGAGAAGGCGTTGCCGACCACGAAGCTCTTGATGTTGGTGCCGCCGTTGGCCTTGACCTTGTCCAGCAGCGGCGCCTGGGAGTTGGCGGTCTTCTGCTGGCGGTCGCCCAGGTGGCCGTGGTCGGCCGGGGCGTCCGTTATCTGGTCCTTCAGGATCACGATCACCGGTGCCGGCGCCCCGTCCGAGGACGCCGCCTGGGCGTTCTGCGGGTCCTGGAGCGGGGCTGCGTTGGCGATGGTCCCGAGAGTCAGGACCATGGACGCGGTGGTGACCGTGACGGCGGCTGCAAGCTGGGTCTTCCGCCAGCCGATCAATGGACATCCTTTCGTCTGATGAGACGTCAGGTTGCACGGCCCAGCGCACGCGGATCCTGGTCGGACGCACGGTTGCTCCGGACCGCGCGTCCCGACAGCGGTCGCATTCCAGCGCATCCGACACGACCACGACAAGGGGGGAAATCCCCATCAGAAAGTAAAAATGACCATCGGAAAGTAAAATTCACAGTATAAATCGCGCCGCGTCCGTCCCTTTTTCACCGATCAGAGCCGGTCAGGGACGGTCAAAACTGCCCGCCGCAGCGGCAAAAGTGCCGGTGGCGGACTCTCGACAGTGGCGAAACATCGCCACTGTCCATCCACTCGCCACCTGTTCGCTACCTACTTGTCGACACTTTGACCCTTCCTTCCCCGTCGACCGCGATCGAAACTCCGCGAGCGAGCCGAGCGCCGGACACACGCAGCGGCGAGGCCGTCCGGGCAGCCGGGGAGTTCGTCCACACCCCCGGCCGCCCGGGCGTTTCCGCGGGGAGTTTCGCCGGGCGGCATTTCACGAGGTGCTGCCAGGGCGGGCCGCCAGCCGCTCCTGAGCGTCCGCCAGGTCCTCGGCGGTCGGCGCGTCGTCCTGGGTCAGCCGGTGGCGCCAGTACCCGGTGAAGTCGATGTCCGACTTCGGCACCCCCTGCTCCTCGATCAGGCACCGGCGGATCGCCCGGACCGCCCCCGCCTCCCCGGCCAGCCAGACGAAGGGCTCACCCCCCCGGCAGCACGGCGTCCCGGAACGCCCCGGTCAGCACGGTGCCCGGAGCCGCGCCGTCCCGGTACAGCCACTCCACCTCCAGATCGGCGCGGCTCTCCAGCTCCTGACGTTCCGCCCGGTCGGCGACCTCGATCCACACGTACGCCCGCTCTCCCTCGGGCAGCGCCTCCAGCAGTGTCGCGATGGCCGGCAGCGCGGTCTCGTCCCCGGCCAGCAGCACCCAGTCGGTGTCCGCCGCGGCCTCGGCGAGCCGCACCGGCGGGGCGTACAGCGCGGACGGCCCGACCATCCCGAGCCGGTCCCCCGGCGCGACCCGCAGCGCCCAGTCGGCGGCCGGCCCGGTGTCGCCGTGCAGCACGAAGTCGATCTCGATCCGCCGGGTGCCCGGCTCCCGGCGGCGCAGGGTGAAGCTGCGCAGCAGCGGACGTTCGGCCTCGGGGATCGCCAGGTAGGTCTGGTACCAGCCCATCGGGTCGTCCTGCGGCGCGGGCAGGACCGGCTCGCGCTGCCCGGGGCGGGGGAAGCAGAGCTTGAGCTGCTGGTCGGGCGCGGTGCCGACGGTGTCGGCCAGGGCCTCGGCCTCGAAGGTGACCCGGGCGGTACGCGGCGTGACCCGGCGGACCGCCACGACCTCGACGAAGGTGACGGGCAGTGTCATCGCGAAACCCCTTCGATTGATAACCTTACGGCATAAAGAGTTGCCGCCGCGAGGATACTTTACGCCATAAGGAGATGTCGGATGACCGTCTACGCCGGGCAGGGCGACGCCCGTCGCTCGCTCGCCCTGCTCTGGGGCGCGCCGGAGGAACCGCGCGCCGGACGCAGCGGCCCCAAACCGGGCCTGAGTGTGGACGCGATCGTGTCCGCCGGAATCGCGGTGGCCGACGCCGAGGGCATGGCCGCACTGTCCATGCGCGCCGTGGGCGAACGACTCGGCCGCACCGCGATGGCGCTCTACACGTACGTACCCGGAAAGACCGAACTGCTCGACCTGATGCACGACCGGGCGCTCGCCGAACTGCCGGTCGGCCTACCGCTGTTGGACAACTGGCCGGCCGCCGTCGAAGCCTGGGCCGAGCAGCTGTACGCCTGCTACCTGCGCCACCCCTGGGTGCTCCAGGTCTCGCAGGCCCGCCCGGTGCTCGGACCCGCCGAACTGGCCGCGATGGAGGGCCTGTTGAGCGCCCTGCAACCCGCCGCACTCACACCGGAACGGCTGCGCGGGGCCGTCGCCGCGCTCTGGCAGTTCGTCCGCGGCATGGCCGCCACCACCGCCGACACACGCGGCGCGGCCGCCGCCACCGGCGTCACGGACGAGGACTGGTGGACCGCCCGATCAACACAACTCGCCCAGCTGGCACCGGACTTCCCTTCACGCTTCCCGCTGCTGACCGCACTGCAGAGCGCCACCGGCGGCGCACCCGAGGCGAGCGGCCGGGAGGCCTTTCGCACCGGTCTCGCGGTGCTGCTCGACGGCATCGCGGCCGCCGCACCCGCCTAGTCCCGCCGGGCGGCGGGGGGCCGTCCCTGCTCAGCCGTGCCGGGCGGCGGGGATCGCCAGCAGCACGCCGAGCACCAGCAGGGCGGCGTACCCGACGGTCTCGTGACCGTCCGGCACCAGGAAACGGACGAAGCCGAACAGTCGGAAACCCCCGAGCCGGTCGGCCAGCAGGCCGGAGCCGCCGCCGAGGATCAGCACGAAACCGAGGTAGCCGAGCAGGTTCTTCATACCCCCGAGCCTAGGAATCCGCGACCGCCGGTTCATCCGACTTTCGGCGCGGACCGGGGCCACCAAAGTCGCGGCCCCGACCCCCGCGCCCGCGTCCCGGTGGCTCCGGACGGAGCAGCAGCACCGGCGGCCCGGCGGCGGCGCCGGTACGTTCGCGGTGTGCAACCAAAGCGCATACGCCAGAAATCACTCTCCGTCACCGGCCTCGCCGCCGCCTCCGCGGCCTCGGCCCTGGTGCTCGGCATCGGCGCCCCCGCCGCCGTCGCACAGGACGCCGGCTCCAGCCCCATCGTCGGCGGCGAACGGCTCGGCCGCCCGGCCGTCCAGGTCGCCCCGCTGGCCGGGGCACCCGCCCTGCCCTCCGGGCTGAGCGGCCGCTCCTGGCTGGTCGCCGACGCCACCACCGGCGAGGTCCTCGCCGCCCACGACGCCCACCGGCCGCTGCCCCCGGCCAGCACCCTCAAGATGCTGTTCGCGGACACCGTGCTGCCCAAGTTCGACCGCTCGCTGGAACACCAGGTCACCCCCGCCGAACTCGCCAACCTCGGCGTCGGCAGCAGCCTGGTCGGCGTCAAGGAGAACCTGCCGTACCGGGTCGAGGACCTCTGGCGGGGCGTCTTCCTCAGCTCCGGCAACGACGCCGTGCACGTCCTGGCGAACATGAACGGCGGTGTCCCGCAGACGGTCGCCGAGATGCAGATCCGCGCCCACTCCCTGCAGGCCCTGGACACCAAGGTGGTCTCCCCCGACGGCTACGACATGGACGGCCAGGTCTCCTCCGCCTACGACCTCACCCTGTTCGCCCGCGCCGGGCTGCGCAACGCCGACTTCCGCTCGTACTGCTCCACCCGCACCGCGCGCTTCCCCGGCGGGCTGGACAAGACCACCGGCCAGCGCATCACCTACGACATCGCCAACACCGACCGGCTGCTCGGCAAGTACCCGGGCCTCATCGGCGTCAAGAACGGCTACACCACCAACGCGGGCGCCACCTTCACCGGCGCGGCCGAACGGGACGGCCGCACCCTGCTGGTGACGGTCATGCACCCCGACGCGCAGAGCAAGGTCTACGACGAGGCCGCCAGCCTGCTCGACTGGGGCTTCGCGGCAGCCGGCAAGGTCCAGCCGGTCGGCCGGCTGGTCGAGGACCTCGGCGTCCTGAAGACCGCCTCCCCCGACGCCACCTCGGAGGCCGCGGCCGCCGACCAGCTGCCGCCCTGGTCCCGCCAGCCCGTCCTCCACAACAGCGGACCAGGCCTCACCCCCGCGCTCTGGTCGGCCGGCATCCTCGGCACCGCCCTCGCCGTCTGGGGCGCCGCCCGCGCCGCCACCCGCCGCCGCACGGCCACCGCGTCCGCGGCCGCCCCCGGTGCGCCCGATGATGCGCCCGGTGCACCCGGTTCCGGCTCCACCGACGACGAGATCGGCTCGACCGGCGTCGGCGGCCCCAGCCACCGCCGCCTGACCCGCCGCGCCCGCGCCCTGTTCCGCGACGCCCGCACCCGCCGGACCGACTGAGCTGCGGACATTCCCTCTACACTTCGGGCCATGACCACGCCTGACCCCGCCGCCTCGGACCGGCTCGCCCGGATCGTCAGCCTCTCCTCCGGGAGCTACCTGCTCGTCACCACCTTCAAGAAGGACGGCACCGCGGTGCCGACCCCGGTGTGGGTGGTGCGCGACGGGGAGGCGCTCGGCGTCTGGACCGTCGCGGACTCCTGGAAGGTCAAGCGGATCCGCAACCGCGCGGACGTCCTGGTCGGCCCCTGCGACGTCAAGGGCCGCCCGACCGGCAAGCAGCACCCGGCCACCGCCGAGATCCTCGGCCCCGAGCGCACCGCCGCCTACCGCACCCTGCTGCGGCAGAAGTACGGCCTGCTCGGCGTGCTCACCCTGCTCGGCAGCCGCCTGCGCCGCGGCGAGCGCGGCACCGTCGGCATCCGGATCACCCTGACCTGATCGCTTCAGCGGGGGTGGGGGTCCGCCGGCACGCCCGGCAGGCCGGCGAACCTCCGCCGTAGCCGCGCTCGGCGATCCCGTCGATGCGTGTCTCCATGGGCCCGTTGCCCACCCGACCGCCCTACCGGCGCCCGACCGGGCCCGCCGGACATCGCGGGCGCGTCGCCGGTTCGGCTGAGCCGGGTGCGGGCTGGCAGGCTTGACGGCCATGGAAGAGAACGAGGCCGAGTCGCTGCCGCTGCTGGTGGTGGACGGCGCGAACGTGGTCGGCTCGGTGCCCGACGGCTGGTGGCGCGACCGGCGGGGCGCCGCCGAGCGGCTGCGGGACGCGCTGGTCCCGCTCGCCGCCCGGGGGCTGCCGGACCTGCCCGGCCCGCTGGAGGTGGTGCTGGTGGTCGAGGGCGCCGCCCGAGGCGTGACCGGCCTGCCCGAGGTGCGGGTGGTCGCGGCGGGCGGCAGCGGCGACGACCGGATCGTCGAGCTGGTGCGGGAGGCCCGTACCGAACAGCCGGAGCGGGAGTGCCTGGTGGTCACCGCCGACCGTGAACTGCGTGCCCGGGTCGGCGCGTTGGGTGCGGCGGTGACCGGTCCACGGAGCGTGCGGCCGTGATCCGGCCCCGGGTCGGCGGGGCTGGACGGCGCACCTGCCCCAATGGATCGACGGATCCGAGGTATGCCATCCCCCCTGCGTGTTCATGCGTCCGTGCCGGT
>NZ_JBHVVI010000148.1:0-19642 GCF_042883685.1 Kitasatospora sp. NPDC058190 | reverse complement strand
CAGACCGGATCCGGTGCGGGGCCCCTTCGCATGGCGTGCGCGTGTTACTTGGCGACCTTCATGGCGTCGCGGATCGCCCGGGTCTTCTCCGCGGCCTGGTCCGGGGTGATGCCCTGGTTGGTGTCACCGCCGGCGCTGCCCAGGCTGAGGTGGGTGAAGGTGACCCGGCCGAAGGTGGACTTGTCCGCCCACACGCAGATCGTCGGCCCGGGCTTGCCGGCGATGACGCTGGCCACGCCGCAGCTGAGCTTGCCCGCGGAGGCGTGGCTGTCCTGCGCGGGGTAGTCGGTCATCGGCGTGGTCCAGGTCAGCCCGCCGCTGTCCTTCTTCGAGTCGGCGATGATCTGGTCCGGGTCGTTGAGGTCCCCGTAGATGCCGATGATCGACAGCGAGTCCATGTTCTTGATGTCGGAGCCCTTGCTGTAGCTGGCGCCCAGCCCGTTCAGGTCCTTGCCGAACTTCGCCGCCTGGGGGTTGCTCATGTCGGCGGGCTGCTCCTTCGCCGACTTCTGGACGTAGCCGTCCAGCAGCGTCTGCGGGGCGGTGAGCTTGTACTGGCCGCCCGCGTCGCTGCCGCCGAGGAACTTCCAGGCCGCGAAGCCGCCGCCGCCCAGCACCAGGGCGCCGATCACCAGGCCGATCACCAGGCCGCCCCTGCCCTTCTGCGGCTGCGTCGGGTAGCCCGGCTGCCCGTAGGGCGCCTGCGGCGGCACGCCGTACGGCTGCTGCGGGGCGCCGTAGGGCTGCTGCTGCGGCGGGTAGCCGTACTGGGGCTGCGGGGCGCCGTAGGGCTGCTGGGGCGGCGGGCCGCCATAAGGCTGACCGCCGTAAGGCTGACCCTGCGGATACTGCTGTCCCTGGCCGTACATCTGTCCTCGTGCTCCCCCGCCGCACCCGCGGCCGATCGTGGTGTTGGGTAGTTCCGTGCACGCCCGGACACCCGGACAAGTGCCCGGGCACGCTACCGCACGGTGCCCGTTACGGGAGCGTTCGGGCGGGGCGAGTCCACGGACCGAAAGCGGTTCGTAACCAGCGCCCGGGGTTACGTAAACTGTGCGTCGTGACCGACACGACGAACCAGCGCCCCGTGAACACCACCGGGGACGATGCGGCAACCCTCCCGACGACCTACACCCCCGCGGACGTAGAGGGCGAGCTGTACGAGCGCTGGGTAGAGCGTGGCTACTTCACCGCGGACGCGAAGAGCGACAAGCCCCCGTTCACCATCGTCATCCCCCCGCCGAACGTCACCGGCAGCCTGCACCTGGGCCACGCCTTCGAGCACACGCTGATCGACGCGCTGGTCCGCCGCAAGCGGATGCAGGGCTACGAGGCGCTGTGGCAGCCCGGCATGGACCACGCCGGCATCGCCACCCAGAACGTGGTCGAGCGCGAGCTCGCCAAGGAGGGCAAGTCCCGCCACGACCTGGGCCGCGAGGCCTTCGTCGAGCGCGTCTGGAAGTGGAAGGCGGAGTCCGGCGGCCAGATCTCCGGCCAGATGCGCCGCCTCGGCGACGGCGTCGACTGGTCCCGTGAGCGGTTCACCATGGACGAGGGCCTGTCCAAGGCCGTCCAGACCATCTTCAAGAAGCTCTTCGACGACGAGCTGATCTACCGTGCCGAGCGCATCATCAACTGGTGCCCGCGCTGCCTGACCGCCATCTCGGACATCGAGGTGGAGTACCAGGACGACGACGGCGAGCTGGTCTCGATCCGCTACGGCGAGGGCGAGAACTCCATCGTCGTCGCCACCACCCGCGCCGAGACGATGCTGGGCGACACCGCGGTCGCCGTCCACCCGGAGGACGAGCGCTACAAGCACCTGATCGGCACCGAGATCGAGCTGCCGCTGACCGGCCGCCGCATCCCGATCGTCGCCGACGCCCACGTCGACCCGGAGTTCGGCACCGGCGCCGTCAAGGTGACGCCCGCGCACGACCCGAACGACTTCGAGATCGGCCAGCGGCACAACCTGCCGAACATCGCCGTGATGGACGAGCACGCCGTCATCACCGCGCACGGCCCCTTCCTCGGCCTGGACCGCCTGGAGGCCCGCTCGGCGATCGTCGCCGCGCTGCGCGCCGAGGGCCGGATCGTCGCCGAGAAGCGCCCGTACGTCCACTCGGTGGGCCACTGCTCGCGCTGCAAGACCACCATCGAGCCGCGGCTGTCCATGCAGTGGTGGGTCAAGGTCGGCCCGCTCGCCCAGGCCGCCGGTGACGCGGTCCGCGACGGCAAGGTCAAGATCCACCCGCAGGAGATGGAGAAGCGGTACTTCGACTGGGTCGACAACCTGCACGACTGGTGCATCTCGCGCCAGCTGTGGTGGGGTCACCGCATCCCGGTCTGGTACGGCCCGAACGGCGAGGTCGTCTGCGTCGGCCCCGACGAGCAGCCGCCCACCGGCGAGGGCTGGCACCAGGACACCGACGTCCTGGACACCTGGTTCTCCTCCGGCCTGTGGCCGTTCTCCACGCTCGGCTGGCCGGAGCAGACCGAGAGCCTCGCGAAGTTCTACCCGAACTCCGTCCTGGTCACCGGCTACGACATCCTGTTCTTCTGGGTCGCCCGGATGATGATGTTCGGCCTCTACGCGATGGACGGCACCCCGCCGTTCCACACCATCGCGCTGCACGGCATGGTCCGTGACCAGAACGGCAAGAAGATGTCGAAGTCCTTCGGCAACGTGGTCAACCCGCTGGACTGGATGGACAAGTACGGCTCCGACGCGCTGCGCTTCACGCTCGCGCGCGGTGCCAACCCCGGCGTCGACGTGCCGATCGGCGAGGACTGGGTCCAGGCGGCCCGCAACTTCGCCAACAAGATCTGGAACGCCACCCGCTTCGCGCTGATGAACGGCGCCACCGTCGAGGGCCCGCTGCCCGCGCCGGAGGAGCTGACCGCGAGCGACCGCTGGATCCTGTCGCGCCTCAACAGCACCGTCGCCGAGGTGGACGGGCTGTACGAGGACTACCAGTTCTCCAAGCTCTCCGAGGCGCTCTACCACTTCGCCTGGGACGAGGTCTTCGACTGGTACGTCGAGCTCTCCAAGACCACGCTGGCCAAGGGCGGCCCGCAGGCCGACGCCGCGCGCCGGGTGCTGGGCGAGGTCCTGGACGTCACCCTGCGGCTGCTGCACCCGATCGTGCCCTTCGTCACCGAGACGCTGTGGACCACGCTCACCGGTGCGGAGTCCGTCGTCATCGCCGACTGGCCGACCGACAGCGGCTTCCGCGACGCCGCGGCCGAGGCCGAGATCGCCACGCTGCAGCAGGTGGTCACCGAGGTCCGCCGGTTCCGCACGGACCAGGGCCTCAAGCCGGGCCAGCGCGTCCCGGCGCAGCTGGAGCTGGACGGCACCACGCTGGCCGCCCACGAGGACGCGATCCGCTCGCTGCTGCGGCTGACCGCGCCCGAGGAGGGCTTCGCGGCCACCGCCTCGCTGCCGGTGGCCGGTGCCACCGTCTCGCTGGACCTCTCCGGCACCATCGACGTCGCGGCGGAGCGCAAGCGCCTCGCCAAGGACCTCGCGGCCGCCGAGAAGGAGAAGGCCCAGACCGCCGCCAAGCTCGGCAACGAGGCCTTCCTGGCCAAGGCGCCGGACGAGGTGGTCGCCAAGATCAAGGCCCGCCAGGAGGCCGCCGAGGCCGACATCGCCCGGATCACCGCCCAGCTCGCGGCGCTGCCGCAGGGCTGAGCCCGATCGCCCTTCGAGGGGCCGCACTCCGCGACACGCGGGGTGCGGCCCCTCGGGCTTTCCCGGATAGCTGCAGTCACTACGCCTAATAGAGCAGAGACATTGCTCCCTTCCGGCGAATATTCATCCTGGACCGGGTGAGGTCCTATTCCGAGCGAATTGATTCCGGTCTTGCCCGCGCGCGTTCGCGGAAGTTTGCAGGTCGGATGTGTACGGTGTGCACGGAGTTTCCGAAGGGCGTTTCTGCTGAGCGTTTCTGGTGAACGACGGACGGGAGGGCATGGCGTGGTGGTGACCGAGGAGTTGGCCGAGGAGCTGCCTGCCGCGGCGGTCGAGGAGGCCAAGGCCAGGGCGGCGACGCTGCTGCTCGCCTTCCGGCACGGGAACCAGCTCGCGTTCGACCACGAACTGGACCTGCTGTTCGAGGAGAACGTCGAGCGGGAGGTGACCACGCTGCTCACCTGGATCGCCGCCGAGGCCGTCCGCAAGGCGTACGCCCCCGAGGTCGGCGACCGGGTGCTGCGGTCGATGGCCCGGCGGGCCCCGGAGGACACCGCGGCGGTCCAGGTGGACGAGGAGACCGCGACCGCGGCCCAGCTGATCGAGGCGGTCGCGGCCGGCGAGGTGGCCGAGGTCCGCGGACTGGTCGCCGCGACGGCGGACACCACCTTCCTGCTCGGCGGCCTGCTGCAGGGCGTCGCGATGATGCTGCCGCTGCTGCCCGAGGGCGAACTGGCCGAGATCACGGCCGAGTTGCGCCGTCGCCACGGCGGCTCCACGCACGTCCCCGAGGCCCGGGCCGGGGTCTGACCCCCGACGGGCGCGGGCCCTGGGCCCCGAGCCGAAGGGCGCGCCGACGGCGCCGGCGGCCGGATGGCCCGCACCGGAGGGCCAGGTGGCCAACCGGATCAAGTCCCTTTCCGCGAAGGAGACTTGAATCGCCAGGCGGAGCAGGTCGATCCGGTCGTCAAGAGGCCCTACGCGGCCAGCGGCAGTGCCGGGGCCTCGCTGTGCCCGGCCGACCCGGTGGCCAGCCCGGCGGTCAGCGCGGCGATCCGGGCCGAGGCGAGGCCGTCGCCGTACGGGCTCGGGGTGGCGGCCAGCCGGGCCAGCCGCTCGGGGGTGTCGGACAGCCAGGCGCGGGCCAGCTCGCCCAGCTCCTCGCCGGGCTGCACCAGCGCGGCGAAGCCGGCGGCCATCGCCTCCGGGCGCTCGGTGGAGCGGCGCACCACCAGCAGCGGACGGCCGAGCACGGTGCACTCCTCCTGCACGCCGCCGGAGTCGGAGACCAGCAGCGCGGCGCGGCTCGCCAGACCCAGGAAGTCGCCGTAGCCGACCGGCCCGGTGACGGCGAGGTGCTCCAGCAGGCCGTCCAGTCCGAAGCGTTCGACGCCGGCCCGGGTCCGCGGGTGCATCGGGAACAGCACCGGGGTGCCGGCCCGGGCGATCCGGTCCAGCTCGGCGAGCACGGCGCCGAGCGCCTCGGCGCTGTCGGTGTTCTCCGGGCGGTGCACGGTGGCCAGCACGTACGCGTCCGGGCGCAGCCCGTGGGCGGCGAGCAGCGCGGTGCGGGCGGCCTCGTCCGGCAGCCGACGGCGGACCACCTCGACCACGGTGTTGCCGGTGTGGCCGGCCCGGGGGCGCCCGCCGACGCCGTGGACGTGCTTGCGGTAGGCGAGGCCCCAGAACACCATCGGCAGGGTGGCGAGCGCGAAGGCGAGCAGCATCCACGGGCCGAACCGGAGCTGGAACTCGGCGGTCTCGGCGGGGAAGAGCACCAGCCCGGCGGCGGTGATCCCGAGCGAGAGCGGGAAGAGCAGCACCAGCAGCACGCAGACCACGGGCTGCAGGAAGGTGTACATCACCTCGGCCTTGCCGGACCAGGTGTAGTGCGGGGAGCGCAGCACCCGGCCGGTGCAGCGCAGGCACTGCATGTCGCCCTGGGCCCAGCGGGTGCGCTGGGTGAGGAAGCGGCGCAGCGAGACCAGGGCCTCCTGGGAGACCTGGGCCTCGGTGACGTGGGTGAGCCGCCAGCCGGCCAGGCGCAGGTCGAGGCCGGACTCGTAGTCCTCCAGCAGGGCGCGCTCGGGCCAGGGGCGGCCGGCCCGGCCCTCCTCGGCGGTGAGCGAGTCGAGGGCGGTCGGCCGGACGAACTGGCCGTTGCCGCCGAGGCCGACGCTGCCGGTGCGGCGGCGCAGCAGCTGCATGCCGGTGTTGTTGGCCTGGAACTCGACGTCCTGCATCCGGACCAGGGCGCGGGCGAAGGCGTTGGCGGTGCGGCCGCGCCCGGGCAGCGGGCGCTCGTCGTCGGCGTTGCGCATCCGCACGCCGATCTGGACGGCGCCGGTGTCGGGGCGGCCGAGCGCCTTGGGGTTGCAGACCTGGCCGAGGGTGCCCGGGTCGAGCCGGCCGTCGGCGTCGACCACGCCGATCACCACCCGGGAGCGGTTGGCGGACTCGGGCAGCCAGGCGGAGATCTCGCGGTAGGCGGCGTTGAGGGCGGCGCCCTTGCCGATCCGGGCGTGCGGGCGGCGGCGCTGGACGAGGTGGATGTGCGGGTCGCGGGCCGCGGCGGCGAGCACGAGCTCGCGGGTGGCGTCCTCGCTGTCGTCGTCGATCACCCACAGGTGGGCGTCGGGCGCGCCGGCCCGCAGGCCCTCCAGGGTCTGGGTGACCACGGCCTCCTCGTCGCGGCAGGGGATGACCAGGTGCCACTGGAAGGCGGACGGGTCGCCGGGCTCGGCGGGCTTGTTGTGGTGGAAGGCGTGGCGGGAGCCGGCCCAGTACACGAGGAAGCGTCCGAAGACGAACGCCATGTAGCAGACGAGTGCCAGGGAGATCAGCCCGGCGACCCAGACGATCTCCTCCTGACGGAGCACGATCCAGTCGTGCGGGGCGTCGGGCATGGCGTGGCTCTCCTCACCATCTAGGGCCTCACGATCAAAGGCTGTCCGCTCCTGTGGGTTGCGAATCGATGCTTCATTGCCGTTCAAACTCGCTAAAGCAATAGTAAAGGGAGTGAATCGGAGGCGTGGGTAAAGCCGGGCAAAGTGGCCGTTCTCACCCGCGCCCCCGCCCCCGCCGCCGCCCCCGCTCTCACCCTGTGGGGACGGACCGCCATCGCTCCGTAGACTGTGGTCGTGAGCGACAAGGCCGACCCGAACCCGTACACCCTCCGCCCCGCCGACGGCGGCACCGGCGACGCCCTGCGCGACGTCGAGCTGGAGCTGTCCAAGCGCTGGCCGGAGAACAAGCTGGAGCCCTCGCTCGACCGGATCGAGGCGCTGATGGACATCCTGGGTCAGCCCCAGCGGTCCTTCCCCTCCATCCACATCACCGGGACCAACGGCAAGACCTCCACCGCCCGGATGATCGAGCAGCTGCTCAACACCTTCGAGCTGCGCACCGGCCGTTACACCAGCCCGCACGTGGAGACCGTCACCGAGCGGATCAGCCTGGACGGCGCCCCGATCAGCCCCGAGCGGTTCGTCGAGGTCTACCGCGACATCGAGCCCTACGTGCAGATGGTCGACGCGGCGCAGCCGGTGCCGATGTCCTTCTTCGAGGTGCTGACCGGCATGGCCTACGCCGCCTTCGCCGACGCCCCGGTGGACGTCGCGGTGGTCGAGGTCGGCATGGGCGGCTCCTGGGACGCCACCAACGTCATCGACGCCGCCGTCGCCGTGATCACCCCGATCGGGCTGGACCACACCGACAAGCTCGGCGAGACCACCGGCGAGATCGCGGTCGAGAAGTCCGGGATCATCAAGTCCGGCGCCGTCGCCGTGGTCGCCCAGCAGCAGCTGGACGCCGCCCAGACCATCCTGCGCCGGGCCGTCGAGGTGGACGCCACGGTCGCCCGCGAGGGCATGGAGTTCGGTGTGATCCGCCGTGAACTCGCCATCGGCGGCCAGCTGGTGACGCTGCGCGGGATCGGCGGCGAGGAGTACGAGGACGTCTTCATCCCGCTGCACGGCGAGTACCAGGCGCACAACGCGGCGCTGGCGCTGGCCGCGGTCGAGGCCTTCTTCGGCGTCGGCGGCGCCCGCGGCGGGCAGCTGGACGTGGACAAGATCCGCCAGGCCTTCTCCGGCGTCTCCTCGCCGGGCCGCCTGGAGGTCGTCCGCCGCAGCCCCACGATCATCCTCGACGCCGCGCACAACCCGCACGGCGCCCAGGCCACCGTCGCCGCGATCTCCGAGTCCTTCGGCTTCACCCGCCTGGTCGGCGTGATCGGCACCTCCGGAGACAAGGACGTGGCCGGCGTGCTGGAGGCCTTCGAGCCGATCCTGGCCGAGGTCGTCATCACCCAGAACTCCACCCACCGCGCGATGGACGTGGACGCGCTCGCGGCCCTGGCCGTCGAGGTCTTCGGCGAGGACCGCGTCCAGGTCGAGCCCCGGCTCGACGACGCCATCGCCGCCGCCGTCACCCTGGCCGAGGAGGAGGGCGACCTCGGCGGCGCCGGGGTGCTGGTCACCGGTTCGGTCATCACGGTGGGCGAGGCCCGCCTGCTGCTCGGGAGGAAGTGACATGAGGACGCTCTGCTCCTCGACCCTGATCGGCGAGGCGCTGCTGATCATGTTCGCGGCGCTGGTCGCGATGCAGCTCTCCAGCGTCTCGACGGCCACGGTGTGGATCGTCAGCGGGATCGCGATGGCGCTGTGCGTCGCGCTCTGCGGCATGATCAACCGCCCCGGCGCGGTGCAGATCGGCTGGGTGCTGCAGGCCGGCCTGATCGCCAGCGGCTTCGTCCTGCCGACCATGTTCGGCCTCGGCGTGGTCTTCGCCGGCCTGTGGTGGTGCTCGGTGCACTACGGCCGCAAGGTGGACGAGTTCAAGGCCGCCCGCGCGGCCGCCGAGGCCGGGGCGGCCGTACAGGCCTGAGCCGGCGGCCGTACAGGGCCGGGGCCGGGACCGGCGGACCGACACGCCGTGTACGCAAGGTAACCTCTGCCCTGTCGGCTCCCGCCTCGCGACCCGACTGTCTGCCGAACCGAATCCCCAGGAGACGTACCGTGTCCCAGCGCACTCTCGTCCTGCTCAAGCCCGACGCCGTCCGCCGCGGCCTGGCCGGCGAGATCATCAGCCGCATCGAGCGCAAGGCAGGCTGGCAGCTCGCCGCCATGGAGCTGCGCACCTTCGACCGGGCGACGCTGGAGCAGCACTACGAGGAGCACGTCGGCCGCCCGTTCTACGAGCCGCTGCTGGAGTTCATGACCTCCGGCCCGTCGATCGCGATGATCGTCGAGGGCGAGGAGGTCGTGAAGGGCATCCGCATGCTGGCCGGCGCCACCAACCCGCTGGACGCCGGGGCCGGCACCATCCGCGGCGACTACGCGACCATCACCCGCGAGAACCTGATCCACGCCTCCGACTCCCCGGAGTCCGCCGAGCGCGAGATCAAGATCTTCTTCCCGGCGCACGCCTGATCCGAGCCGGGCGACAGCCCGGGAGGGCCGGACGACCCGCCCCTGCGGGCACCGTGTCAGGGCCCGCAGGACCTCGGGACTGCCCCGGTCGGGACCATTGGCCCGGCCGGGGCATTCTTATCGTGAAATAGGGAACTGGGGGCGCCGACACGGCGTCCCAATGCTCGGAGAAGCGATCACGCTCCGGACAATGGACGGTGTGCCCCCACGTCGATGTCCGTTCCGCGCGGCGTGACTACGATGGACGCGACTCAAGGGCCCGGTAAGGCAGCTCAGCTGGTCTCCGCCCAAGCGTGGGCGCTGCATCCGTCCACACCCCATGAACTCCGAGCCCGGGAAGGCACCCACACCCCATGGCGAGCAACCTGTCGTTCATCGGCCGCGACTTGGCGATCGACCTCGGAACTGCCAACACGCTGGTGTACGTCAGGGGCAAGGGGATCGTCCTCAACGAGCCGTCCGTCGTCGCGGTCAACACCAACACCGGCGGCATCCTCGCGGTCGGCGCCGAGGCCAAGAAGATGATCGGCCGCACGCCCGGCAACATCGTCGCCATCCGCCCGCTCAAGGACGGCGTGATCGCCGACTTCGAGATCACCGAGCGGATGCTGCGCTACTTCATCCTCAAGATCCACCGCCGTCGCTACCTCGCCCGCCCGCGCGTCGTGGTCTGCGTGCCCTCCGGCATCACCGGCGTCGAGCGCCGCGCCGTCATCGAGGCCTCCTCGCAGGCCGGCGCGCGCCAGGTGCACATCATCGAGGAGCCGATGGCCGCCGCGATCGGTGCCGGCCTGCCCGTCCACGAGGCCACCGGCAACATGGTCGTCGACATCGGCGGCGGCACCACCGAGGTCGCCGTGATCTCCCTCGGCGGCATCGTCACCGCCCAGTCCATCCGGGTGGCCGGCGACGAGCTGGACAACGCGATCGTCCAGCACATCAAGAAGGAGTACTCGCTCCTCCTCGGCGAGCGCAGCGCCGAGCAGATCAAGATGAGCATCGGCAGTGCCTTCGGCCTGGAGGGCGAGAAGGACGAGCACGCCGAGATCCGCGGCCGCGACCTGGTCAGCGGCCTGCCCAAGACCGTGGTCATCTCCGCCGCCGAGGTCCGCGAGGCCATCGACGAGCCGGTCAACTCGATCATCGACGCGGTCAAGACCACCCTCGACCAGTGCCCGCCCGAGCTGGCCGGCGACGTCATGGACCGCGGCATCGTGCTCACCGGCGGCGGCGCCCTGCTGCGCGGCCTGGACGAGCGGCTGCGCCGCGAGACCGGCATGCCGATCCACATCGCCGAGAACCCGCTCGACTCCGTCGCGCTCGGCTCCGGCAAGTGCGTCGAGGAGTTCGAGGCGCTCCAGCAGGTACTGGACGCCCAGCCGCGCCGTTAGCACCACGACGAGACATCCGACACTCAACTGAACGGGCCGCCGCCCGGGCCCCACAGCCCCGGGCGGCCGCCAGGTACGAAGGGGCAGTACCAGCACCGTGAGGGACACACGAGAGAGCCGGCTGCTGCTCATCCTGCTGGTGGCCGTCGCCTTCGCGCTCATCACCGTGGACATCAAGGGCGGTGCGGACTCCCCGCTCGGCCCGGCCCGGCACGCGGCCGCCAGCGTCCTCGGCCCGGTCGAGCGCGGCGCCGCCACCGTCGTCGACCCGGTGGCCAACACCGTCCGCGCCTTCCGTGACGCGACCACCCACAACGGCCGCACCGACCAGCTCGCCCGCGAGAACACCGAACTGCGGCAGAAGCTCGCCTCCTCCGACATGGCGAGCGGTCGCACCAAGCAGCTGGACGACCTGCTGCGCACCGCCGGCGCCGGCGGATACACCGTCAAGGCCGCCCAGGTCATCGCGATCGGCCCGGCCCAGGGCTTCTCCTGGACCATCACCATCGACGCCGGCAGCGACGACGGCCTCACCCGCGACATGACGGTGATCAACGGTCAGGGCCTGGTCGGCCGGATCACCACCGTCGCCCGGACCACCGCCACCGTACTGCTCGCCTCCGACCCCGGCTTCTCGGCCGGCACCCGGCTGGAGGGCAGCGGCGAGATCGGCTTCGCCTCCGGCGGCGGCGACAGCCCGATGAAGGTCTCCCTGCTCAACGGCAAGGCGCAGGTCAAGGCCGGCGACCGGCTGGTCACCTTCGGCTCGCAGAGCGGCCGTCCGTTCGTGCCCGGCGTCCCGGTCGGCAAGGTCACCGAGGTCCAGGCCAACGCCGGCCAGTTGACCAAGACCGTCCTGGTCGAGCCCTTCGTCCAGTTCACCCGGCTCGACCTGGTCGGCGTGGTGGTCGTGCCGCCGCGCACCGACCCGCGCGACGCCGTCCTGCCGCCGGCCCCCACCCCTGGGCAGAGCCAGGCCCCGGCCGCGCCCGCCCAGCCGCAGCCCACCGCGCCCGCCACCCCGCCGGCCAAGCCCAATGGGGGGAACTGAGCCATGCGCCTCGCCCGCATCCCCGTCTCCGCCGTACTGATCCTCCTCGGCCTGATCCTCCAGGTCAGCGTGTTCGGCCGGCTCCAGCTCCCGGGTGCCACCCCGGACATACTGCTGCTCGTCGTGGTCGGCCTGGCCATGGTCTACGGGCCGAGGGGCGGCTGCCTGGTCGGCTTCGCGGCCGGCCTGCTCGCCGACCTCGCGCCGCCCTCCGACCACGCCATCGGCCGCTACGCCCTGGTGCTCTGTCTGATGGGCTACGCCGCCGGGCTGCTGCGCCCCGACCACGGCCGCCAGCGTTCGGTCTCCAGCGCGCTGCTGGTGGTCGGCGCCGCCTCGATCGCCTCCACCTTGCTGTACGCGATCGTCGGCGCCCTGGTCGGCGACACCGCGGCTCGGCACGTCGGCCTCGGCGGCCTGGTGATCAGCGCCCTGCTGTACGACCTGCTGCTGGCCCCGTTCGTGGTGCCGCTGGTGATGCTGCTCGGCCGCCGCTTCGGCCGCGACCCGGTGGCCGCCGCCAGCGGCGACGACGAGGGCGGCCCGGGCCTCGGCGCGCTGGCCCGCTACCGCACCACCCGTGCGGTCTCGACCGGCCCGAAGTACAAGAAGCGGCGCGTGCCCGGCTTCGCCCGGCGCCCGTAACCGGCCCGCTCAGGCCCCCGAACTCCCGACTTTCCCGCATCCTGGAGCGCACGAGACGTGAGCAACATCCCCGAGACCGGCCGAACCCGGCGGGTGACGATCCGTCTGGTGGTGCTGCAGATCCTGGTGCTGTCGCTGCTCGCCACCCTCGGCGGACGGCTGTGGTACCTGCAGATCCGCAACGCCAAGGAGTACACCGCCAAGGCGACCGGCAACCACATCCGCGAGGTGGTCGAGCCGGCCGTCCGCGGCGAGATCCTGGACGCCTCCGGGCGGATCCTGGCCGGCAACGAGGCCCGGCTGGTGGTGTCCGTCAGCCGTACCTCGCTGCTGCAGCAGAAGGACGGCGGCAAGGCGGTGCTGGGCCGCCTCGCCGAGGTGCTCGGCATGCCGGCCAAGGACGTGCAGGAGAAGGTCCGGCTCTGCGACGCCAAGACCCCGCAGCCCTGCTGGAACGGATCGCCGTACCAGCCGATCCCGGTCACCAAGGAGGCGACCACCCAGCAGGCGATGCAGATAATGGAGCGCCGCGAGGACTTCCCCGGGATCACCGCGCAGCCCACCTCCGTGCGCCGCTACACCGGCGCCGAGGGCGCCAACCTGGCCCAGGTGCTCGGCTACCTCTCGCCGGTCACCGACGACGAGGTCAGCAAGACCGCCGACAAGAGCGGCCTGGACCGCTACCTGCCGGCCGACCAGATCGGCCGGGCCGGCCTGGAGTCGGTGTACGACCGCGACCTGCGCGGCACCGCCGGCATCACCAAGCTGGAGGTGGACAACCTCGGCCGGGTGATCGGCACCGCCGGCACCGTCGCCCCGCAGACCGGCAACAACCTGGTCACCAGCATCGACGCCCGGGTGCAGAAGGTGGTCGAGGACAACCTGGCGCAGGCCATGGCCGACGCCCGGAACACCTTCGACAAGGTCACCAACCGCAACTACGAGGCCGACTCCGGCGCCGCCGTCGTGATGGACGTGCACACCGGGCGGATCATCGCGATGGCGAGCGCCCCGACCTACGACCCCAACCTCTGGGTGGGCGGCATCAGCGGCAAGGACTACCAGTCGCTGACCAGCAAGGACTCCAACTTCCCGCTGCTGAACCGGGCCATACAGGGTCAGTCCGCCCCCGGCTCGACCTTCAAGGTCATCTCCACCACCGCCGCCGTGGAGGCCGGCTACTCGCTGGACGGGACCTACTCGTGCCCGAAGGCCATGACCATCGGCGGCCGCGAGTTCAAGAACTTCGAGAGCGAGAACTTCGGTTCCATCTCCCTGGAGAAGGCGCTGGAGGTCTCCTGCGACACCGTCTTCTACGGCCTGGCGTACGACCAGTGGATGAAGGACGGCGGCATCAAGCCGAAGAAGGACCCGGGTGACTGGTTCTTCAAGGCCGCCCACCAGTTCGGCCTCGGCGCGAAGACCGGCGTCGACCTGCCGGCCGAGGTCCCCGGCCGGGTGCCGGACCGGCAGTGGAAGCAGTCCTTCTACGACAACAACAAGGACGCCTGGTGCGCGCAGGCGCAGAAGGGCGGCAACAGCTTCTCCGACCAGATCGCCCGCGAGAACTGCGTCGACGGCTACCAGATGCGCGCCGGTGACGCCGTCAACTACGCGATCGGCCAGGGCGACACGCTCGTCACCCCGGTCCAGATGGCCCGTATCTACTCGGCGCTGGCCAATGGCGGGACCTTCTACCGGCCGACCATCGCCAAGGCGGTGATAAGCCCGAGCGGGGACCTCGTCCGCGAGATCGCCCCGCACGAGGACGCCAAGTTCCCCGGCGACCAGAAGCTGCTCAGCTACATCGACCAGGCCACCGCGGGCGTCATCACCAGCGGTACCGCCGCCTGGAAGTTCAACGGCTGGCCGCAGGACAAGATCGCGCTGCACGCCAAGACCGGCACCGCCGAGGTCGAGGGCAAGCAGACCACGTCGTGGCTGGACACGTACAGCAAGGACTACGCGATCGTCATGACGATCAGCCAGGGCGGCACCGGCTCCGGCGGTTCCGGTGACGCCATCCGCCGGATCTACCAGGCGCTGTACGGCGTGGACGACAAGGGCAACATCGACAACAGCAAGGCGCTGCTGCCGACGCCGCAGGGCGAGCTGCCGAAGTTCAACCCGGACGGCACCGCGATCATCAAGCCGGCCTCGTACACGGTCGACCCGGCACCGGGCGCGGTCGCCCCGGCCCCGGTGCTGCCGGCCGCCGGCCCGGCGCAGTCCGTCCAGGCCGTACCGCCCGTCCAGGCCGCGCAGCCCGTTCAGTTCACCCAGTTCGCCCAGGCGGACGCGGCTCCCGCGACGGCCTGGCTCGATCCGGCGCCGCCGTCCGACAGCCCCGTGTCGTACACCGTGGCCGATGCCGCGCTCGAACCGAACCGCGCGGGAAGGGGACGGGCATGAGCTCCTACGGCTCGTACCGGCAGCTGCGGTTGAGCCCGCAGCGCACCGGGGTCTCCAAGGCCCTGGCCAAGGACTCGCCGCTGTGGCGGCTGGACTGGATACTGCTGCTGGCCGCGCTGGCCCTCTCGCTCGGCAGCTCGTTGCTGGTCTGGTCGGCCACGCGTGGTCGTGACAACCTCACCCACGGGGACCCGCAGTACTTCCTCTACCGGCACCTGACCAACTTCGTGGTCGGCCTGTTGCTGTGCGCCGTGGTGATAGCGATAGGAGCCCGGCGCGTCCGCACCCTGGTGCCGTTCGTCTACGTCGCCGTGATCCTGCTGCTGCTGGCGACGCTCAGCCCGATCGGCTCGACCGTCAACGGCGCGCACTCGTGGATCCAGCTCGGCGGCGGCTTCTCGATCCAGCCCGCCGAGTTCGCGAAGCTCGGGATCGTGCTGTCGATGGCGGTCGTGCTGTCGGACCAGGTGGACGCGGGGGAGCGGGGGTTCCCCTCGCACCGCGCGGTGTTCCGCGGCCTGATCTGGGCCTGCCTGCCGATGGGCCTGGTGCTGCTGATGCCGGACGCCGGGTCGACCATGGTGATGTCCGCGATCGTGCTCGGCATCCTGCTCGGTTCCGGCGCGGCCAACCGCTGGGTGCTCGGCATCCTCGCGGCCGGCGTCGGCGGCAGCATCGCGATCTGGAAGCTCGGACTGCTGAGCCAGTACCAGATCGACCGCTTCGCCGCCTTCGCCAACCCGCAGCTCGACCCGAACGGCGTCGGCTACAACACCGCGCAGGCCCGGATCGCGATCGGCTCGGGCGGACTGACCGGCAAGGGGCTGTTCCACGGGACGCAGACCGTCGGGCAGTTCGTGCCGGAGCAGCAGACCGACTTCGTGTTCACCGTCGCCGGTGAGGAGCTGGGCTTCGTCGGCGCGCTCGCGATAATCGGACTGGTCGGCGTGATCCTGTGGCGCGCCTGCCGGATCGCCCGCCAGGCGACCGACCTGTACGGGACGATCGTGGCGGCCGGGGTCATCGCCTGGTTCTCCTTCCAGGCCTTCGAGAACATCGGGATGTGCCTGGGCATCATGCCGGTCGCGGGCATCCCGCTGCCCTTCGTCTCCTACGGCGGCTCCTCGATGTTCGCGGTCTGGATCGGGGTCGGGCTGCTCCAGGCGGTGCGCAGCCAGCGGCCGATAGCGGCCTGAGCCCGTTTGCTGTCGGGGCCGGTCCGGGTTCGTCCCGGACCGGCCCTTCTTCCTTGCCGTGGAAGCGAGTTGACGATCCGTCAGGCCGAGTGGAGCAGGCAGTCGGCGGCGGTGAGCACCGCCCGGGTCTGGTGGGCCAGCTGCTCCTGCACCGGGACCCAGCGGGCGCCGAAACGGTGGCGCAGCCGGTCCAGGCTGTCGGCGACCACGGCGCGGGCGCGCTCCCGGGCGGCGTCGGCGGCCGGGTTGTGGGTGTCCGCGAGCAGGCGCAGCAGGATCGAGGCGACCCGCAGCGGCAGCCGGGCGGCGACCAGTCCGGCGGTGGTCGCCCGGGAGGAGCTCAGCGGGCGCGGGCACCACAGCTCCAGCCACTCGTCGGCGACCCGCGGGGCGACCGCCAGGTTGAACTCGGCGGTGCGCACCAGCGCGCCGTGCGTCTCCCGGGCCTGCGCCGGGACCCGGGCGAGCAGCGTGCTGAGCTCCGCGGTGCGCAAGGTCAGCTCGCGGGCGGCCTTGCCGACGGCCTGCGGCCCGGCCGGGTGCGGGCGGGCGTCGCCGACCGCGTCCACCGCCCACATCGGCACCTCCAGGACGGCGGTGACCGCGCCGTACCGGGCCGCGTAGGACCAGGTGGACAGCTCGGGCTCGTCCGGCAGCGCCCGCGAGGTGCCCTCGCTGCCGGGCCTCGGCATCAGGTAGGTGCCGGGGGCGGGGCTGGCCCAGCCGATGGCGTCGTAGGAGTCCACGTCGAGCGGGAGGCCGGCCCGCTCGGCGGAGCGGGCGAAGCGCTCGGACAGGCCCGGCACCGGGCTGGTCAGCTGGACGAACGCGCCGCCGAAGTCCACCCCGTGCAGCGAGCACTGGAGGAACGGGCGCAGCTCGTCGATCAGCCCGGTCAGCGCCAGGCTCTCCGGCATCGGCGGGCGGCCCGAGCCGGGCGCGGGCAGCAGTTCGGGCTGCTCCTCGAAGGCGGGCCGGAAGAAGTGCTCGTAGTGGCGGGCCATGGTCAGCGGGCCGTCCAGCCAGCCGGCGTTCAGTGCGGCGCCGTCCGGGTCCAGGCAGAGCAGCAGGTGCCAGGACAGGCCGGGTCGGGCAGGGCGCTCCAGCAGCACCTCGGCGAGACGGACCGCGGTGGCGGTGCCGATCGGCTCGTTGGGGTGCGGCCCGCCCACCACCAGGACGGCGTGCGGGCCGCGGTCGACCGAGAGCAGCAGCAGCGGGCGCCCGGCCCGGGAGCGGCCGACCTCGCGCAGCCGGCAGCGGTCCGGACGGCGCAGGGCGAGCCGTCGGGCCGCGGATTCGGCCTGGGCCTGCGTGGGGTAGCGGGCCGGCCCGGTGTCGAGGATCCGCAGGGGCCGGACCCGCCGACCGGTGTCGGTCATGGTTCTCCTTGCGACCGGTCGTACGGCCGCCGGGGCGCGGGCGTGCCGCAGCACCGGACGCGGCCTGCGGGCCGGGGACGGGCTCTGCGGGGCCGGGGGAGGGAGCCTCGCGGGGGACGGGGGAGGTCGTGCTGGGCGAGACGGGCCGCCGGGGGAGTCGGCGTTGGCCGAGCGTACGACCCAACTCCCGTCTCCGGAAGGGGTGCAGGGCCTTGGGCAGGGCCCTGTCAGTACCGCACGGGCCGTCCGGGCGTGTCAACGGCGGCCGGCGCCGGGCGGCGGGCGCGCACCGTGCGTGCCGGGGCGGGTACGGGCGGCTGCGGACGGGGCTGATCGCGCCGGAGCGCACCGCGGGTCGGCCGGGTCCGGCTCCGGCGGGGTCCCGGGCAGACGGGCCGTTCCCCGGATTGGGCTACCCTTGAGGGTCACCCCTCCCGTGCCGGCTCGCGGCATCGAATCACGTCGTAAGGGTTCCTAGTACATGACTGTCGAATCGGTCTTCCCACGCCTGGAGGCCCTCCTCCCGCACGTCCAGAAGCCGATCCAGTACGTCGGCGGCGAGCTCAACTCGACCGTCAAGGACTGGGACGCCTGCGACGTCCGCTGGGCGCTGATGTACCCCGACGCCTACGAGGTCGGGCTGCCCAACCAGGGCGTCATGATCCTCTACGAGGTGCTCAACGAGCGCGAGGGCGTGCTCGCCGAGCGCACCTACAGCGTCTGGCCGGACCTCGAGGCGCTGATGCGTGAGCACGGCGTCCCGCAGTTCACCGTGGACGCCCACCGCCCGGTGAAGGCCTTCGACGTCTTCGGGCTGTCGTTCTCCACCGAGCTCGGCTACACCAACATGCTGACCGCGCTCGACCTGGCCGGCATCCCGCTGGAGGCCAAGGACCGCACCGACGAGGACCCGATCGTCCTGGCCGGCGGGCACGCGGCCTTCAACCCGGAGCCGATCGCGGACTTCCTGGACTGCGCGGTGATCGGCGACGGCGAGCAGGCCGTGCTCGACATCACCGAGATCATCCGCGCCTGGAAGGCCGAGGGCCGCCCCGGCGGGCGCGACGAGCTGCTGCTGCGCCTGGCCCGTACCGGCGGGGTGTACGTCCCGAAGTTCTACGACGTGGAGTACCTGGCCGACGGCCGGATCGGCCGTGTCGTGCCGAACGCCCCGGGCGTGCCGTGGCGGGTGTCCAAGCACACCGTGATGGACCTGGACGAGTGGCCGTACCCGAAGCAGCCGCTGGTCCCGCTCGCGGAGACGGTGCACGAGCGGATGTCCGTGGAGATCTTCCGCGGCTGCACCCGTGGCTGCCGCTTCTGCCAGGCCGGCATGATCACGCGCCCCGTGCGGGAGCGAAGCATCACCGGCATCGGCGAGATGGTCGAGCGCGGGCTGAAGGCGACCGGCTTCGAGGAGGTCGGCCTGCTGTCGCTGTCCAGCGCCGACCACACCGAGATCGGCGACATCGCCAAGGGCCTGGCCGACCGCTACACCGAGGACAAGATCGGTCTGTCGCTGCCGTCCACCCGCGTCGACGCCTTCAACATCGACCTCGCCAACGAGCTGTCCCGCAACGGGCGCCGCTCGGGCCTCACCTTCGCCCCCGAGGGCGGCAGTGAGCGCATGCGCAAGGTGATCAACAAGATGGTGTCGGAGGAGGACCTGATCCGCACCGTCGCCACCGCCTACGGCAACGGCTGGCGCCAGGTGAAGCTGTACTTCATGTGCGGCCTGCCCACCGAGACCGACGAGGACGTGCTCCAGATCGGCGAGATGGCGAAGAACGTCATCCAGAAGGGCCGCGAGGTCACCGGCCAGAACGACATCCGCTGCACCGTCTCCATCGGCGGGTTCGTGCCCAAGCCGCACACCCCGTTCCAGTGGGCCCCGCAGCTGTCCGCCGAGGCCACCGACGCCCGTCTGGCCAAGCTGCGCGACTCGATCCGCGGCGACCGCAAGTACGGCAAGAACATCGGCTACCGCTACCACGACGGCAAGCCGGGCATCGTCGAGGGCCTGCTCTCCCGCGGCGACCGCCGGGTCGGCGCCGTCATCCGCGCCGTCTACGAGGACGGCGGCCGCTTCGACGGCTGGCGCGAGTACTTCTCGTACGACCGCTGGATGGCCTGCGCCGACAAGGGCCTGGCCGACACCGGCGTCGACGTCGACTGGTACACCACCCGTGAGCGTTCCTACGAGGAGGTGCTGCCCTGGGACCACCTGGACAGCGGCCTCGACAAGGACTGGCTGTGGGAGGACTGGCAGGACGCCCTGGAGGAGGTCGAGGTCGACGACTGCCGCTGGACCCCGTGCTTCGACTGCGGCGTGTGCCCCCAGATGCAGACGGCCATCCAAATCGGCCCCACGGGCAAGAAGTTGCTTCCGCTGACGGTCGTCAACAAGTAGGCGTCGTACACCCCTCGGCCCCCGTC
>NZ_JBHVVI010000147.1:0-20310 GCF_042883685.1 Kitasatospora sp. NPDC058190 | reverse complement strand
ATCCTGAGTCTCGACACCTCAAGATCTGCACAGGGGACGGCGTGTACTGCGTCAGGCGCTCCTCAGCGACCCACAGATGGAGCAGAAGAGCCCCATTTCGCCCCCTAAAGTGACGGCAGACCGCGCCGCCGGGCCCCGTCCGGCCGACCCGAGGAAGGCCCAGGCCCCCATGGCCGACCGGATCTACCTGCGCCACTCCACCGACAAGCAGACCGACTCCCGCCAGCGCCACGCCCTGGCCGCGCTGCTGGCCGCCGGCGCCCCCGCCTACGAGGACCCCGCCACCTCCACCCGGCAGCTCTGCCTCGACCGCGCCGGCTTCACCCGGCTCCTGCACGAGGCCGCCGTCGGCGACACCATCCGCATCGCCGACGCCGCCCGCCTTTTCCGCTCCGTCGCCGACATCCTCGCCCTGCGCCCGGTGCTGATCCGCCGCGGCCTGCACCTGCGGGTCGAATCCGGCCTGCTCTCCGGAATCGACCTCGCCTCCGACGACCCCGGCACCAAGATGATGGTGTCCGTCCTCGCCGCCGTGTTGGAGTTCCAGCGCGACATGATCGGCGAGAACACCCGCGAAGGCGTCGCCGCCGCCGAGGCCGCAGGCAAGACGCTCGGCCGCCCCGCCGCGCTCGACCCGAACCAGGCGGCGAAGGTGGTCGAGGCGTTCGGCGAAGGTGCCGCCGTCAAGGCCCTCGCCCGGCAGCACCAGGTCGACCCGAAGACGATCCGCCGCGTCCTGGACGCCGTCGGCGCGCGCGAGCTGCCCGGGCAGCTCGACGTCCTCCCGGACTGGGCCGCCGAACAGCAGTCGGCGCCGGACCCGGAGATCACCCTCGACCTGCCCGGCCTGCTCGCCGACCGCCTCGCCACCACCGGCGATGAGACCGTCCGCCGAGCTCTTGCCTCCGCCCGGACCATCCGCCGTGGTCAGGGCCGCTCGCTTCGGATCACTGCCCCGCTCGAACTCCACCGCGCCGCTCTGCGGCAGCGCGCCGCCCTCGCCGCCGACACGGCCGGGCCAGCCGCGCGCAACGCCCACCGGGTCTACGCCGCCCGCATCACAGCCGCTGAGAGGCCGTGAGCTCGTTTGGGGCTGGTGACACGGTCGTTAACGGCACCCCGTAGCGGGAGAGCGCGGTGCGCAGCTCGTGCAGGGTGGCCGGTCTGGGGACGGCCGCGTCCTGGTGGCCGGGCCGCGTGGTTGACGGTAGCGGTCGGCGGGCGGGTGGTGGAGCGGCCCTGGTCACGCGGCACCTCAGCATGCGGGCCTATCAGTTTCAACCTCAGGTTTCGGCACGCCGCCCGGTCTGGGTCACGTGAACGTGAACGGCCCGTCAGGCAGTTGGATGGTGTTGGTGCACCCCAGGGCCTTGCCGACGGCCTGGCGGGCGAGTGCCACCGACAGTTCTGCCATCTTCTGCCGCCCCGGAGCCGGGATGGCGGGGTTGTCAGGAGCGTGAAGGTTGAGGGCTGCCGTGTAGTACCAGGTGTGGTCCGGGCTGTCGGGCGCCGGTCTGGTCACGCAGGAGAACCGGACCACGGAGGAGCGGTCACCGGCCTCGCCGTCGGAGAACGGCTGGTAGTCCCTGGGGACCTGTTGCCCTTCGTTGTGGATCCGCTCCGCCTCGCTCGCGGTTCCCACAACGGTGGCGACGAGACTGCGCTGGTCACTGCCGTTGACGACGCAGGACGGGTAGGCCGGGGCGGACTGCGTCGGCGGAGTGAAATCCGTGCGCACCGTGGGCGTGGAGGCCGACTGCAGGGCTTCGCTGAACCGTGCGTCGTCGAGGGTGCCCTGGCACTCGCCGGTCGGGATGAGGGCCGTAGGCCGCTGGCCAGGACCCGGGGCGTCCGCCCGGTGCCAGAGGAGCAGGCCGCCACCGACCGAGGAGACGACGAGCAAGGCGGCCGCAGCCGTCCACGATCGACGTACCTTCATCCGCTTGTGTCCTCTTCTCTGCGGCAGTCGGCTTTCTCTCTGGCCCCGGCGTCGGTGTCCGGCGTCGGGGTCGTGGGCTCGTTGAGCCCACGGCCCCGGGCGCCGCGGTGTGCGGCAGTCACCTCGTGCCGTTGGCGGTGCTGTTCGCGCCGGCGCCCACGGCACCGCCCTGAGCGGCCTGCCCGCCGACCCGTGCGGCGAGCTGCTCGACCTACGTCTGCGTCAAGGCCGAGCCCTTCGCCGCGTCCCGGACGGCTTGGGCCGCGCTGATCGCGTTGGAGTTGCGGCCGCCGTCCGCGCCGTGGCCGGCCTCGGCCTGGGCGGCCGCCGTGGTGTCCTGCTGGACGCTCGCCGTGACCGACTGCAGGATCTGGTCGACGATGAAGTCCGTTGGCTTGGGCAGGCCGACCAAGTCGGGGACGTCGGGGAAGACGTTGGGAATCCCGCCCAGGGCGGTGCTGAAAGCCTTCTTGGCCCAGAAGGAGCCGTTCTGGACCGCGTCGTTGAACGCCTTGTCCGAGGCGGCGTGCTGCTTGTACACGGCGTCGGCCCGGGCTTGTTGAGGACGCCGGCCACGGTCCCGTCGGCGTTGGCGGCGTTCTCCACCGGGATGGCGAGCTTCCCGGTGTCGGTCTCGCCACCGGCGAAGGCACCGTGGATCAGAGCGGTGGTGTACGCCTGCTGGGCGTTGATGACGCTGCCGTAGGCGGCCGGGTCCCGGCCGATGACGTTGAGCACGGAGCGGACGTCGGAGGTGTCGAGCCTGGCCGGTGCGCCGTTGACCGGCAGGGTTCGGTCCCACAGGTTCATCGCCTGCTGGATGTCGCCCATGTAGTCGGCGGTCATTCTTCCCAGGCTCGGGCGCAGGGCCGCCAGCGGAGCGCTGTGGCCGGGCTTGTCGGTGATGCGGGTGAGGCTTCCGTTCTCGTCCTGCCCGAACTCCTTCATGACCTTGTTCATGACATCCGCCTGGTCGGCCAGGTGCTTTGTCGGCGTGGAGGGCATGTCGTCGTAGGGTGCCCGCTGGTCGCGGCTTCCAGCGCGTGGCCGAAAGCGGTCGGACCGCTGGCCAGGGACTTCGTCTGGACGTCCGGGTCGTAGGAGAGGGTGTCCGGTTTGAACTCCTTGTCGTGCGCCAGGTAGTGGAGGTAGTCGGCGGGCTTGGGCTTTCCGTTCGGGTTGACCGTGCCGTCGGTGTTGTACGCGGTGGGCTGGTCGTGGAAGAACTTGGTGGCCGCCTCGGGGCTGTGCGCGAGGGCTTCCAGGATCCCGGTGAGCGGCTGGTAGCCCGCTGCCCCGTCCTGGCCGATGATGTTGAAGATCCCCCGCTCGTCGCCCCCGTAGTCGGGCCAGAACGGCCTCGTCCGGTTGGTGTCCTTGGCGTCGAGCTGGAGGACGTGCTCGGCGATCGGGTTGAGGAAGTGCGGGTCGTAGTTCCCGGTCCGCAGGATGCCGGCCAGCACCTGGTACCCGCGGGGGATGTACGGTGGGGTGCCCATCCCGACCGGCGGTTCCTCCGACAGCAGCTCGGCGCCCGCCTTGCGCAGGTCGGCTTCCCACTGGTCCGACAGGTGCGGCTGGCTGGAGGGGCGGGTGGCCGTGGCCAGGGTGGTGCCGAGGTTCTTCTGCAGGTCCCGGTACTGCTGCAAGCGGGTGTCGCTCACGCCCCCGACGCCGGAGTCGGCGCCGACCATGTTGTCCCAGAAGACCAGCAGGCCCTTCGGTCCGACCGTCTCGTGGAACCTGGTGGTGAACACCGGGTCGCCGCCATGGGCGGCCAACAGGCTGTTGAGCTCCAGGAGTTCGGGATCGGTGAGCTTCTTGCCCTTGGCCGCCAGCTGGGCGGCACGCTTCGCGTCCGCCTCCGGGCCACCCCCGACGGCCTGGGCGTTGAAGGAGCCGTCCTTGTCGGCGGAGGCGTCCGAGCGCAGGGCGAAACAGGCCCGCTGGTCGGCCCCGGTGGCCTCCCGGAGGACGCTGTCGATCCGGGCCCGCACGTCGCCGGCCTTCGACCGTGTCATGGTACGCGGCGGCCGCCTGGGGGTCGTTCTTGATCGCCTTGTCAGGGTCCGGCCAGCTGACCGTCCCGTCTGAGCTGACGGTGAGGCCGGCCGTGGTGGCCTCCGTCACCAGCGTGCTCAGCTTGTCCTTCGCGGCCTGGATGTCGGTCGCCGCCTCCCGCAGCACAGATGCGAGCGCGCCGGCCTCGACCGCCGCGGCGTTGAGCTGGTCGTTGCCGCGCTGGAGTGCCGGCTTCACCGCATCGGCGTCCTTCCCGGTCCACCCGGAACCGTTGACCTTGCCGACGACACCGCTGTTCCACTCGCCGTCCATCGTCCTGAGCTTCCCGGCGATCTCGTCCCAGGCGCCCGCGGCCGTACCCAGGGAATCAACTTTCGCGTGCGTCAGATCGTAGAAGTCCACCACGACGTATCAGCCCCCGTTCTGCTCGAAAGACCTGACGGCCTCGGCCTCGGCGTCGCGATAGCCCTTGGCCGTCGTCCGAAGATTCTGCGCCAGCCCACCGATGACCTTCGACAACGCCTCGACCTGCTTGTCCCAGGTCCCCGAGGCGTCCTTGCACGCCGCCCCGACCCCGAACCCCGGAAGTCCGCGCCGCGACCGCACCCATCTTGTCGTCCGCACCCTTGCACTCACCGCCGAGACGGCCGTTGATCTGCTCGGCATTCGTGGCCGCGCCGTCCAACGTGGTCACCTCGGCCGACAGCGCCCCCCGGAAGCACCGCCCGGCGAACCCGCCGAGTTGATTTGCGTCCGAGCGGCCTCCTGACGCCTGGCCGCGGCAGTCAACTGGCCGTTCGCGTCGTACGCCCACGGATTCATCATGCGGTCGAACTCGGTCGCCCGATCAGACATGGCCCACTCCACCCCCTACGACTGGCAACACACCAACCTCTCCCCAGACCAGTAACCGATCGATCGTACCCATCAGACCTCAGACGCACGCACCGACGAACACCCCGAAAGCTGCTACAAGCCAGCTCCGACAGTGACAGGGAGCTGCGACACCGCCAAGTCGACGCTCGCCCGATCGCCAGTGGCCAACTGGTCTGCGGTACCGAACACCAGCAGAGTCGTCCGGCTCGGAGCTCCTGAAAAACCGATCGGCGGCTGGCTGGGCGGCGCAGGGCTATCCAAGGGCCGCCGGGACTCCCGCAGGCAGGGGGACCTCGTCGAGTCGCAGGGGGCCGCCGGGGAACTGGAACACCAGGTTCTTCTGCGGGTCCGGCTCGTAGGGGGTGTCCCCGATCGCGGTGAGTAGCGCCCTCAGCCGCGGGTAGGGCGCCTGAAGTGCCCTCTCGATCGCCCAGGGGGCCCGCAGCGCCTGAAGGGTGAGGGAGGCCAGGTTCACCCCGGCCTGGCGGTGCCGATCGGCGTGCCGTGCCACCCAGGGGTGCCCGGCGAGCAGCGGGGTGTCCTCGGCCGCGGTGGTGGTGTAGCGCAGCAGCAGGTCGCCGCGCTGCACGACGATGCTGCTGCCGGCTGGCAGGACCTGTCCGGCCGCGAGGGCTTCGGTACCGGCGACGGTGCGTCCGATCACGGGGCCGAGGCCGTGGCGGCGGACCTCCGCGAACTGGTCGGCGGTGGCATCGACAAACCGTTGAGACTGTGTCAGGAACAGCACGCTGTGGCCATGGAATGTCTTGCCGTCAGGGCTCCAGGTGGGCTGGGAGCTGCCGTGCTCGCGCCGTACCCCGCTCGGTTCCTCGGTGATGAGGGACACCGCCAGAAGTTCACTGGGTATCGCGAACTGCCCGAAGGCATATCGCAGGGTTAGCGAGGCGTCGACGCAGCGGTTGGCTGGCTGGCCAGCTGAGATGTTGGTCAGCAGATGCGGCATCAGGAGCTCGACCAGTTGCTCGGGTGGGGCCGTGGTCAGGATGCTGACGACGAGGTCGGTGGTGTCTTGAAGCGTCGGTGCACCGGGACCCGGCGACCGACGGATCTTCCGGGTGGCAGGCTTGCTCGGCTTGCGGCTACGGGAGACGGGCATCCCTCGATCGTAGGAACCGCGGACACCAACTGTCGTCTGAACCTGCTCGGTTGGCTCGAAAGCCCACCCGTTCAAGGCCGCAGGACGCCGGACTGGAAGGTCACCAGGTTCGGAACGGCCTTCCGACGCAACGGTGCTGCCGTCTTCCAGGCACGCCCGGCGGGCCAGGCGGGCCAGGCGGGCCAGGCGGGCCAGGCGGGCCAGGCGGGCCAGGCGGGGCCCAAGAACGTGCGGGCGGTGCCACGAGTTCCGGATCTGCTGGTACTCGGAACTGGCCGACAGCCGGACAGCAGGCAGGACCGACCGAACACACAGCGGCGAGATGGGTCGGGGCCGTCGGACTGAGCGGCCATCTGGCTGGTGAAGCGGTCCTGGTCAACGGATGTTGTGTCCTCCGGCCATCGCCAGGGCGTCGAAGGTCCGTGGGAACCACATCGCAAGCAGTGCGACCCCAGAAACAAAGAAGCCGCCTACCTGAACAGCGGTGAGCGTGACCAGCAGGGCCCAGCCCTCTACGTCGTTCAGGCCATTGTGCTCGGAGAGCATGGCCGCAGTCGGGACAGCAGTGCCCCCGACACAGACCGCGAGCATCACCCAGGACCAGAACATCCGCGGAGCGCTGAAGAGAAGCACGCCTGATAGCGCGCCGCCGACAGCCACCGCCATCACCGTTGCGACAACGGAGACCGGGCTTTCCCCCTTCAGGCATTCCCGGGTGAACGACAGCAGCATGAACACGCAGACGCCGGTGTAGCTGGCCAGCACAATGGTGCCCAAGATCGCCAGGATTTTGGGGACCGGCTTCACCGGGTGCCCGGTTCGACCAGGGCCATGGGTGATCTCCTGATCGGTCATTCCGACAGCGTGACGGATCGGTTGCTCTCCGTGTTGGGAATTGGCAGGATTTAGGCTCGCCAGGGGAATCCATCGTCCGCGTCAGACCGGACTTGCCAGTGGAAGCGGTCCCGGCGCTCCCGGAACGGCGCGGACTCCGCAGCCTTGCGAACGGCCCGCTCCCACACCCAGTCCAGGCGGCAAATCCCCCCTCTGCCGACCCGGCAATGCCGGGGGTCAGAGCGTCGGCGGTGGGGTGACCTGGCAGACGACGACGAGCTCCAGGCGCGGGACGACGTAGTAGGCGAGCAGACCGCCTGCGACGTCGAGGTAGCGCATCGGCTCGCCGCTGCCCTGGTAGGAGGTGCCGTCCAGGTAGAGCGCTTCGGCGACGCGAACGAGCTCGGCGGCCCGCTGCTCGACGGCCGTGAGGAAGTCGGCCGGGGCTCCGGCGGTGACGTGCTGCTCGCTGGGGAGGTACTCCCAGCTCCAGGTCACTCGTTCACCGCCGCGTAGGCGGCGCGGTAGAGCTCGGCGACGGTGGTGGCGTGCTCCCGGCACTCCTGGACGGTGCCGGCGTGGTTCGCGAGGTAGTTCGCCCGGTGGTAGGCCTGCGCGGTGGCCGGGTGCCGCTCGATCTCCACGACGGCGGCCCAGTGCGTGACGAAGGCCCTGATCGGCTGGACGCTGCCCGTGGCGATGGCCTCGGCCATGGCCCTCGTCTGCCCGTCGATCATCTCGGGAAGGCGGTCCGCGGCGACGACGGCCAGGGCGGCCTTGAGCGCGGCCGGACTCTGTTCGGGCCGGGGGATCAGCTCGACTCCGTCGTGCACGGGCTGACTCATGACGGCACTCCTCTCCTTCGCGACCGAGACTACTCGCCCCCGGCAGGCCGGACGGCCCTCACGGGCCAGAGAGGGGGCCCGGCGGCGCCGGTTGCTCGGGTTGGTTGGTCACCGGTCGCCGCCGACGGCGCGTACCCAGACGAAGGCCTCGGCGGCCGGGGGCCGCTGCTGCCCGCCGATCGGCGCGGCCAGGGGTTGAGAGCGCTACGGCAGCCGCCGGTCTTCAGAAGGGTCGCAGGGGTCGTGGGGTTCGTACGGCTCGAAGTCGGGGCGGTCGAGGAGCTCCGAGACGGAGAAGGGGTGTTGGTGGTCGGTGAGGAGTCGGTGGACGAACTCGGCGGTGGAACCGTCGAACCGGGCCTGGTGGTCGCCGTCCTCGTTTCGGGCGATGATCGGCCACCGGTTCGGGTCCGCACCCTCCGTCAGCCAGTAGAACTGGTCGGCCTGGACGGAGCCGGCCCACTGCAGGAGCCCGCCAGGGGCGGGGTGGAGCCGGTAGGGGTGGTAGAGGTCGGAGACACCGGGGTGGGCGGCGGCGAGTTCGACAAGGTTGCGGGCGTTCTCGACGAGGCACGGCATGTACGGGAACGGGGTGTCGGAGCCGGGCTGGGGGCCGGGCAGGAAGACGTCGAGGAAGCCGGCGAACGTGCCGGGGCCGAAGTGTTCCGCCAGGTGCCGGTAGTCGGCGGGCAGGACGGTGCCCAGCCGGGCCTCGGCCGACGACCAGTCGACGGGCCACTGCCGCGACCGCGGCTGGCCGGTCACGGCGGCGAGCCGTCGCACCCAGCGGGCACCCGGCCCGTCGTCCCCGTCCTCTCCCTCGAAGTCCCCCGCCGACAGGCAGGCCGTCGCCGGGTCGACCCGGCGGGCCGTTACCGCGACCAGGGACGGCTCGCCGCCCCTGTCATCCCGGACGATCCCGCAGCCGACCCAGCGCTCGCCCACCGCCCATCCGCACAGCTCCATCACGCGGCCCGCGAGCGGCGCGGCCAGCGGCAGCCCGCGACCCTCGTCGAGGGTGGGGTCGACAAAGCCACCGGTCGCGAGGTTGCGCGACGACCCCCAGCGCGGGCGCAACGCCTCAACGAGGCGGCGCAGGGCGGTGGTCAGGTCACCGCTGGCCGGCAGGCGGGTGACGCCTGGCGTCGGGCGGGCCAGCAGGGCGTCGACGCGGTGCAGGTGATGGGTGGTGTCGTCCATGACGCCAGTCAACCGCCGGCCGATGACACGTCGCGCAGCTGGACGAGGGCGTGCTCGGCAGCGTCGGAGAGGAGACGAGCAGCAGCGTCGGCTGAGGCTCGGGCTGGATTGTCACCGGTCGCCGCCGACGGCGCGGAGCCGGGCAAGCACGTCGGCGGCCAGGGTCCACTGCTGGCCGCCGATCGACGCGGCGAGGGAGTCCATCGCCGCGGGGCTGGTGCGCAGAGTCAGCCGGTGGCGGTAGGTGGCGATCACCTCGGCCACGGCGGCCAGGTCGCCGACCGGGGAGGAGTCGAGGGCGGCGGCCAGAGCCTGCTCGAAGGCTTCGCGGTCGCCGGGTAGGCCGTAGTAGCAGGACAGGGCCGTGCGCAGCTCGTGCAAGGTGGCCTGCAACGTGGCGCAGCAAGATGGTGACGTGCGCAGCTGGACGGTCGCCTCGGCTGCGGTCGACGCGACCCAAAGTCGTCGGTTGCCCGGCTGCGCGAGTTCTTCATCCGCCTGACCTGCTGCGGTCTGCCCTCACAGTGTGGTGCTCCTGGCGGTCGTGCCGGGAGGTTGTCAGTCCTCCGGAAGCGTCACGACGATCTGGCCGTTGTCGTTGACGCCGTGGATGGAGATGCGGCTTTGATCGAATTTCTCCCAGTCGCATTGCAGCCGGAAGACCTTGTGCGGAGGGATCGCGGCGATGTCTGCGGTGGCGGTGAAGTCGCCCTGGTCGAGCAGTAGCAGGACCGCCTGGCGGGCGTCAGGATCGCCGTCGATGACGCGGGCCAGGCGCTGCAGACTGGTGGTGACTTCCTCGAGGCGGCGCCCGTCCGGTACGACGTCGACCTGAACGACTACTTCGTCACGGTGCTCGCCAACGAGCCGACCACGACCCAGGCGGCGGCCGCTTCGAAGGCAAAGTGATCAACGACCCGAAGCGGCTGCAGTGCCACATGGCCCGGCACGACCCGCGCATCTACCCGGGCCACTACGTCACCTGCGTCCACAACCCGGACCGGGCGCTGTGCCGCCGCGACGACGGCCAGGAAGGCCCCTCGCTGCCGGACTGCCAGCCCCTGCGTTGCCGCAACATCGCCCTGTCCGAAGAGAACACCGCCCACCTGCGAGCACTCTGGACGCCCACGACCAGGAACTCGCCCGAGCGGACCAGCTGGCACCGTTCGTCCGGCACCGGCTCCAAACCCGCCGACAGGAGCTCGCCGACTTCCTCACCGAGACGGTCAGCATCGCCCCGGACACCAAGACGGAGAACCCGTGAGCTCTCACCTGCCCACCGACGAGCAGGTCCGCGCCGCGATGGAATCCGAACTCGCCGATAGCGAGGCAGCCGGCCGACGCGCCACCGTCACCAACGTCGAGAAGCGCCTCGGCGTCACCCACGCGACCTTCTACCGCAACTACCCCGACCTGATCACCTGGTTCAAGAACCGGCTTGCCGACCGGCACCGCTCGGCCACGACCCCGAAGAACAGCGCCCGGGCCGACGACGAGACCGCCCGTCTCCGGCGTGAGAACAGCGACCTGCGCAAGCTGGTTCGCATCTACGCCGAGGCGATCCGCCAGCTGACCATCGACAAGGCCGTGCTGGAGGACGAGCTGCACGCGCTGAGCGGGGTGACCAGCCTCACTGAACGCCGCCTCCACAACGCGGACACCGGACAGAACTGAAGGCCCCGCATGGCCTCGAAGTAGCCACCCGGTGCTCCGGCCCGGTGCGGTCGTCGACCCGGGGCGGTGCCGGCCCGTCATCAACGTCGGGGATGAAGCGCCTCCCGGAAGCCCTGGAGCCGCTCCGAAATCCGATGGATCCTCCGCCTCGGGCGAGGCACAATCCCGGTGAACCGCGGCGGGGGGAGCTTGTTGGACGTGTTCGAGTGTGCCGGGTGCTGCACCGAGCTGACGGTACCGGTGTCCCGGGTCGCACTCCCCGTCCACACCGACCATGGTGCCTGGGAGGAACTGCATCCTCCGCTGATGGAGCCGGGGACGTACGCCGTCGACCCCCGGCCCACCGGGCCGCCCTGGCGGTTGTGGCAGGAAGTCGGAGAGGAAACGGCTGCCCGCCAGGGCGTGTACGCCCCGGTGTACTCCGTCTCCTTCGGCGCGCGGGGCAGGATCGTCATCGCGCCCGGTGACTCCCGGTCGATGACTCTGATCCTGGAGAAGTGCGAGGGCTACTGCCGGGGCGTGGACGGCCGGGCCGGGCCCAATCTGGCCTGTGCGGGGTGCGGACGAGCCGTGGCGACCCGGATCGACGACTGCGGCTCGTGGCAGACCGTGTGGCTGGAGCCCGACGCGGTCATCCGCCGTTCCTCGGGGCTCCCGGACGGCCCGCTGCCCGGCTGGGCGGACCTGGAACGTGCCGAACACCGCGTCCCGCCCGTCGAACCCGACGGGTCGTGGAGCCGCCGCTGGGAGGCCGCGCTCGGCGTCGCGCTGGCCCACCTCGTGGCGGCCACCGAGAACCACCCGGTGACCCTCCCCGCCGGCCCCGTCGCCGAACTGCTCGGCCACGCCGTGGCCCGCTACCTCCCGCCCGGGCCCGACCCCCGCTCTGTGGGATTGGCCGGCCCGGGCATCCCCGAGCCCCGGCCCCGCCCCGACGTCCTCCTCGTCCCCCGTCACCCCGGCACGGGCGAGCCGTGGCGCCCACCCGACCGCGAGGCGACGGTAGTGCCGCTGGACAGCGGAGTCTGGGCGTACCTCACCAGCCCCGGGGAGACCTCGCCGACGCCCGCCACCGGGGTACTCCCGGAGGGTGTCCTACGCGACGACTACCCCCTGCCATCGCGACCCTGGTACCCCCTGGAACCCCACGATGGCGCCTTCAGGGACACCCTGGTCGGGCTGCCCGCGATCCGTAGCCCCCGGCTGCGCAGTCATCACGACGCTGCGTACCGATCGTGAGCGCCCGTTGGGCGTTGTGGGGCCTTCGGAGCCGTCCCAGCGTCCGTGCCTCCGGGGTTGCGGGTGCGAGCTCTGGCTGTGTGGGTGGCCATCGAGAGCAGCTGTTGGTGGCTTTGGAGACCAGACGCCTACCGGTGGCGCGCGGAGTGTCGGTGAGAAGGTCGGTGAGAAGTGAGAGCGCCCCCGGGCGTGTCGGTGCTGTCCGGAATGATGCCCTTGTTCGAGATCGAGTGAGAGGGCCGTGATGGACGACGAACTGGACGATCTGATCTACCTTGCCGACCCGCCTGGGACGAGCGGTCATGTCGTCGCGTTGCGGGTGCTGCAGCGACCGGATCCGGGCAGTGAGTTCCTGGACTGTGAGTTCGTCGTGTCGACGGAGACCGTCACCGGCAACTTCCGGGTGGGGATCTCGGCCTTCGAGCTCGACATGTGGGAAGAGGCTCTCGACAGCCTTGCCGGGAACAGGTTCGTCTCGTGGCTGAACTCTGGTCGGACGGTCCAGCTGAAGATCAAGCCGCTCAGCCCCAGGGCGATCGGGGTGTCGATCAGCGATGAGCCGTCCTCGCAGGTGACGGTCAGCCTGCCCATGTCCCCGCCCGCGGGCTGGATCGAAGACCATCGAGAACGTCTGGTGAAGGCTCGACAAATCCTTTCAGGCTGACCGTCCGGGACGCCTGTCCGACCAGCACCCATCAGAGGAACTGCCATGCGGCACCTCACCCCCGCCTTCGCCCTCAGCGCCCTCCAATGCGGGAAGCAGATCGAGCAGTTCCTCGGCGCCATCGAAATCGACGGCCGGCCCGGGCTCCGCTGGATCGCCCTCAGCCCCGGCCGTGCGGGCATCACCATCTACCTGAGCGAGGTCGAAGACGTCGGCACCGACGCCTTCCTCGACATCACCGAGTTCCCGTCCCTGGCCCCCGAGGACGAGACCTGGGGGCGGGAAATCGCTGTCCTGCCCACCCCCGAGGAGGCCCTGCATCTGTCCGAGCGTGAACTTGCCGCAGACCCGCAACGCTGGGTCAACGACGGCATCGTCTGCGACGAGTACCAGGACTTCCGGACCGCACGCAGGTCGAACCCGTGAGGACCGGCGGCGAGTCAAGGAGCCGTTGTCGACTGGCCGTCGACCTGTAGAAGGAGCTGAACCACGCTGATCCAAGGGGAGTCGCCGGTCTTCTGGAACGCGCGGACCCTCCAGCGCCCTGCGGGCAGGTGGACGGGGGCTTGGTCCGGCTCGCCTCTGCCGTCCGGGTATGGCACGCCGAGGTTCTTGCCGGCCTCGGCGGAGTCCATGAGGACCGCCGGTCCGTCGGTCTCCCAGAGACCGCACTCTTTCCACGGCGTCGCCGGGTCGTTCAGCGCCGCTTCGGCAGCGGCGAGCAGCTCGGCGTCGGAGTCGGCGGCGAGCCGGCGCATGAAGGCCCTCTGCTCGGGCAGGTAGCAGGTGGTGGCGGGCTCGTCGCCCAGCACCAGCGCGGAGACGTCGCTCCCGGACAAGGCCGACCAGGCTCGCAACCGCAAGAGACTCGGCGCTCGCGGCGGCCGACCGCCCAAGTTCGACGCCGAGGACTACAAGGCTCGGCATGCGGTCGAATGTGGCATCAATCCTCTCAAAAGGCATCGCGCCGTGGCCACGAGATACGACAAGCTCGCGGTCCGCTATGAGGCGACCGTGCTCGTCGCGGCCATCAACGAGTGGCTGTGACCACACACGCGCACCGCCTTTTCGTTAATCCGTTGCCCAGGGGTCCGGCGGCCAGCTAGGTTCGCCCAGCCGCCCGCATCGGTGCAGGCCGGCGCTGTCGACCAGGAGGTGTGGAGCACATGCGCACGAGTGCCCAGGAGTTGAGCTCGCGTACTGACCCTTGCCACCTCCTCTCGACGGAGACACCTTGTCCCTTCGCATCACCCCACTGACCGACCCCGCTCACGGGCCGCACGGCCGGCGTCTTGCCTGGTTGGCGTCGGACGCGGATTCCATCCCTGCCGGGACCGCCTTCCTGCGTCTGCTCGACGGCGGACAGGATCACCTCGCCGAGCTCGACCTCCGCGTTCATCCTGCGGAGCGCCGCAAGGGCGTCGGCTCCCGGCTCCTCGACACCGTCGTGGCCATCGCCCGGGACAACGCCCGACGCCGCGTCGTCGCGCAGGCAGAAGCCGGATCGCCCGGCGACCATTTCCTGGCAGCGCGCGGTTTCCGGAAGGTCCTCACCTTCAGGTACACCCGCCTGGCAATGGCCGAGGTGGACACCACCATCCTCGCTGGAATCGTCGAGCGTCCTCATCCCGGCTACCGGCTGACGTCATGGCAGGGAACCGTCCCCGACGACCTCGCCCGGACGTTCGCCGCCTCACGCCGCGCCATGGACGACATGCCCATGGACGACGCCGAGTACGGCACCGTGGCCTGGGACGTGGACCGCGTGCGGGCCGCGGCGAAGGCCGTCGAACAGCGCGGCGACCACCTGCACACCGTCGTCGCCATCGACGCCTCCAACGGCTCGATCGCCGGGTTCACCGAACTCGTCATCCCCGGCAACGGCGCAGGTGACGGCCAGCACTACGGCACGGGCGTGCTGCCCGAGCACCGTGGACACGGCCTCGGCCGATGGATGAAGGCCGAGTCGATCCGACAAGCCCATAGGGACTATCCGGACCTCGATGGCCTCCTGACCGACACCGCCGACAGCAACACGCACATGCGACGGATCAACGACGGTCTCGGCTACACACCCACGCACACGACACACCAGCATCAGCTCGACCTTTAGCAGAGAGCGGACGGGCCGGACCGGGGCGTCACCCCGCCGGGCCTGTCCGTGCTTTCGATACACGCCCTAACCTTGACTCTGTCGGGGATCTCGGATGATCGGGCTCACGTGCCAAGGATTCGCCAGGACTTCGGCCGGGGGACGTCGTTATCGTCCAGGAAGGTCTGGAAGGCGGTCGGCGGTCTCGGTGACGGGGCTTCGTCGGTGACTGGCCGGCCGCTGAGCCGTTCGATGTTCACGGCGATGGCTGTGAGTACGTGCTGTAGGTGTGCTTTCGGCTGGCCCCGGTAGCGGCAGCGGCGCATGCCGTGTCCGTGGGCGAACTCGTTGATGGTGCCCTCGATACCGGAGCGGACCGCGTAGCGGGCCTTCCACTCGGGTGTCTGCTGCTCGGTGCGGACGCGGACTTGCAGGTCTCGGAGTTCTCGCGGGGGAAAGCCCACGTTCCGGGCGCTCTCGCGGGAACTGGTGCACCGGGGGCGGTCCGGACACGGCTGGCACTGGCCCTTGGTGAACCGCGCCACGATCAGGGGTGCCGCGGTGGGCGAAGAGGTTGGATAGGGACCGTGCCAGCCCTGGCTGACCTGGCCTCGGGGGCAGGTGACCTGCCGGCGGTCGAAGTCGATGTGGAAGTCGTCCCGGTCAAAGCCTTCGCTCCTGCGGTGCTGGCGGGTGGGATTGCCCGGCAGCGGCCCGCTGACAGTGACCTGGTGTTCGCGAGCGGCACGTTCCCGGTGGACCAGCGAGGTGTAGCCGCCGTCGACCAGGTGCTCGGCGGGCAGCAGTTCGCGACGTGCCAGGCGGGTGTGGATGCCGGGCAGGGCCTGGCCGTCGTTCGTGGCGGCCGAGGTGGTGGCCACGTCCGTGATCACGTTGACGCTGTCGGAGGCACATGTCTCGGTGACATGCGCGGCGAACCCCTTCCAGCTGATGATGTGCCCGTGACGGACGTAGCGCGCCGTCGTGTCGTAGGGGGAGACGATCGCCGAGGCGGAGGGCGGCAGGCCACCGTCGTCGGCGGTGCGCCAGCGCAGGTGGCCTGCCGCGTCGCGGTAGTAGTTCTGCATCATGATCTTCCGCAGTGCCTCGGCCTGCGGGCCGAGCCGGTAGCGCGGTCCGTGCTCGTGGAAGTGCTCCAGCAGCCGGCAGGCGTCCTCGCCCGCGGCAAGAATCCTGGTCTTCGGCCGGGTGGGGTTCTTGCCCAGACGGACCGGGCGGCCGTAGCGGCGCCCCCAGTCCTCATCCACCAGGCCAGTCAGCAGGTGCGAAGCAGTGCGGGCCACTTCTTCCAGCACGGCACGGACGGCCTCGGTGACCAGTTCCAGCCGGGTCAGGTCACGTACCGTAGCCAGGACGGGGGTGGAGTCCGTGCGCTGCGTGGTGCGCTCGCGCACGAGCCCGGCCTCCTTCAGGCGCGCAAGTGCCAGATCGAGAAGACGGTCGGCGCGGTCATCCAGGGCCAAGCGCTCGCGGAAGTCCGCCAGCACGCTGTGGTGGAAGCCGGGATCGTCCAGCTCCATGGCCAAGGCGTACTTGAAATCGATACGGCAGCGGACCGCCTCCGCCGCTTGCCGGTCCGACAGGCCGAGCAGGAACTGCAGCACGCAGACGGTCGCCAGCTGGGCGGGCGAGATGCCAGGGCGTCCATCGCGGGGGTACCAGCCCGCGAAGTCCTCGTCGCACCACAGCCCGTCCAGCCGGTCTCTGACCCACATCGCGGTCGTACCGCCCGGGTTGCTCGCCCGCGCGATCTGCGCGGTCAGAGACGGGACTTGCTCACCGGAACGGGGGCGGAGCGACAACTGACACCTCGACAACTGCATCGGTCTTCGATCAGCCCCGAGCATGCCCGCTGATCAGGCGGGCACACCGGGAAACTGCTGAGTAAGCCCGGGGCGCGGTGCGGGGATTGCTCCCGGTCCGTTTCCCCGGACTTCTCGCCGAACCCGCCGTGCGCCTCTCAACGCAACGGGCTCTCCACGGAGACTGCCATCAGGCTCGACTCGGTCCATGGACTGGGGATGCGGGCTCCTCGCCAGCGGTATCGGGTTACGGCTACCGCTGCCATGTCGAAGAGTTCGGTTCCCTCCGCCGAGATCGGCCGCCACCGCCCGCTGGGGGTGACGAACCGTCGACGGATGTCCTTCCACGTCCAGTCGTGCCGCGCCCTCAGCATTCGCATCACTCGCCACCAGATGAAGTCGGCGAGTGCGCTGAACTGGTTCTTGGCCACGGCGTGCCGGAAGTAGGCGGACCAGCCCCGCACGATCTGGTTGATCCTGATCAGCAGGGCCTTGAGATCTTGTTGCGACTGCCTGCGGGTCAGGGCACGGATCTTCGCCTTCAACTGCCGGATGGGGCGCTTGGCGATGAACGTGTAGACGTGCCACTGATCCGTCCCCTTCTTGCGGCGCCACTGGATGTGGAACCCCAGGAAGTCGATTCCGTCCTCCAGGTGTGTGACCTGGGTCTTCTCCTGAGACAGGCGAAGACCCAGCGGCTTGAGCACCTGGCTGACGTCCTCGCGTACCGCCAGCGCATCTTCGCGGCTGCCGTTGACGAGCACGACGAAGTCGTCCGCGTAGCGGACGACTCGCCAGTTCGGCAGTTGCTTGCGGCGGCGGCGGGCTTGGCGCTGCCATGCGGTGGCCATCGCCCCGCCCGGCTTCCACGGCTCCATCAGGTGCTCGTCGAGCACCGACAGGGCGATGGTGGCCAGCAACGGGGAGAGGATTCCACCTTGCGGCGTCCCGGTCATGGTTTCCTTGTTCTCGCCGAGTTCCGTCAGAATCCCGGCTTTCAAGAACGCCTTGACCAGGGCCAGAACGCGTCTGTCCTTCACCCGGGCGCGCACGCGGTCCATCAGGGCCACGTGGTCGATCCGGTCGAAGCATGCCTCGATGTCCGCATCCAGCACCCAGCGGTAGCCGTTGGTGCCGAAGTGGTGGATCTCGGCGATCGCGTCCTGGGCCCGCCGGCCGGGCCGGAACCCGTAGGAGACCGGCGTGAAGTCGGCCTCGAAGACGGGTTCCAGCACCAGCTTCAGCGCGGCCTGCACGACCCGGTCCGCGACCGTCGGAATCCCGAGGCTGCGGACCTTCCCCGACCCGCCCGGTTTCGGGATCTTGCGCTCCCGTACCGGAAGGGGTCGGAACGAGCCGTCCTTGAGAGCGGCCCGCAGGTCGTGCAGGAACCCGGGCGCCCCGATCCGCTCCTCGACCTCGATGACCGTCAGGCCATCAACGCCGGGAGTGCGGGCGCCCTGGTTTCCCGCGACCCGGGCGAACGCCATGGTCAGCGTCGCCGGGTCATGCACGAGGTTGAACAGGTCATCGAACCGACGGCCGGGATCGGCCGTCGCCCAACGGTGCAGCTTGATCTGCATCTCCAGTACCCGAACCCGAGAGCTCGGATCCTCGCCGTTCAGCGAGGCGTCTTCTGGCATTGCAGTCTCTCCTTGCGTGTTCTCCGCTGCCGCCCTTCCCCATGTGACCGGCTTTCCCGGCCTCGGAGTACTACGGCGGCTCCGCCCCGCCCGATCCGTTCGGCTGTCGGTGCGCCTATCCGCAGTCCTCACCAGGGAGATGAGGAGCGCGGAGCTGTGACCGGACGGTTCCCGTGTTCACTGTGGTTCGTTTGTCGAAGTAGGAGCCCGACTATGTCCCAGCGGCCTCGCCACGAGTACGCCGCAGGCTTTCCTCGTGGCCTCCCACGCCCGCTCTTGAATACGGTCGCGGGAGTTCTCGCCGACCCGTAGGACGATGAGACGCACCGCGCCCGGCCCAGATCCGCCAGGTTCGAGCCGGTGTCGGGGTTGAAGGACGTAGTAACGCCGGTTCCTCACGTACTCCTCTTCGTCTCGCTTGCCGAACCCGCGCCATCTGGCAGTACTGGTACGTCCCGGCTTTGTCAGGGCCGCTCCTGCCCTCCCCGGCAGCCGACCGGGTCGGTAGTGGGGTCGGCGCCGTGCCCGCAGTGCGCCCAGTCAGGTGGCCACGGCGAAGGGGCCGTGCTCATGGCCCGGGGACCGTGCGGTGCGTCATAGCGTCCATCGTCGGTCGGCCGGTATGACCGCGGCGGCGTGCGGGGACGGCCCGGCGCATTGGTTCACCCGCCCGGCGGACCGCCGAAGAAGGGAAGGATAAGGGCCCGTTATCCTTCCCTCCCCGCGCAGCGAGATCCGGACCGAACCCGCTCGCTGAACCGGGCGGTCAAACTCACCTGGCAAAAGGTCAAGATCATCCGTCAGAGGACAGCGTTCTACCCGGACGGCACCACCTACCAGGAGCCCGGCGAAAGAATGAAAACCACTGACGTCGAGGACGGTATTTGCTGGGACATGATTGTCCCGCGCGACGAATGCGTTCACATTTTCCGAGCCCAGTCCATCCAGCTAGAGCTCACCGCATACCGGACATCGGCGACACCTTCGCCGGAATGCGATCCGGGCGGGTAGTCCCCCAGGACTACCCGCCCGGCTGACGTGGCCCCGAGGCCAAGCGTCAGTACGCTGCCCTGCCGCTCAGGAGTTCAGCCATTCCGGCTTCGCTTCGAGCTCGTTGTAGTCGTCCCAGGCGTACAGGTACTTGTTGGAATCCGAGTAGAACGACAGGAGCTGGTGGTTCCAGAGGCACTTCAGCCGATTCTTCCCGTCGACAATCTCGAACTTCCAGGGAACCGCGTTGCTCCATCCGTAGAGGCCCACATAGGCATTGTGGTTGACCGAGAGGTAGTAATCCTTCCAGTCGCCGTCGGTGACGCGGAAGTACGTCTTGCCGTCGCTGTCCGTCCACTCCGCGAACACGAGTGCATCGCCGGACCAGGAGGTCCAACCGTTGCCGTAGACGCTCATGTGCCCCTTGGGACTGCCGTTGAAGGCCAGTTGGATCTTGAGCCTCCGCTCTCCTTCCTTGAGGCCGAACGGAGTCTGTTCGAGGCTTCGGGCAAAGCTTCCTTCGGGACTGCGGCTCTGCGGGTCCATGTTGGCCATCTCCAGATCGTCGACGCGGGGTGAGTGCGGCAGGAGAACTCCCGTCGCCAGGGATTTTCCTGACACGCACTGAAGTTCGCCGCCACCAAAACACTCCGAGTGCAAAAATTCATCACGATGATGGACCCTGAGCACTGAGAGGACGTTAAGTCCGTTTCTGGTAGCGGCCGCGTCCGGGTTGGTCGAGGAGTCCCTGACGAACGAGTCGTCCCAGGCGGGAGCGGGTGACGTTGATCGAGGGCTCGTCGGTGGGCAGTCCGAGGAGTTCGTGGAGGTCGCGAACCTGGAAGACCCGCCCGGGGTGCTCGTTGAAGGCGGTCACGATGCGCTGGTAGACGGTGGCGGGCTCCTCGGAGGCCTGTGCGTGGTCGGGCGGGGCGAGGCTGTCGATGACCTTGCGGGTGGTGACGATCTCGGCGAGGCGGGCCTCGACTTCGGCCAGGGCTCGGGTGAGTTGCTCGATCTGTTCTCGCAGGCCGTCGGCGCGTGCGGTGGTCTCGTCGTGTTCGGCTTGCAACAGCCGCAGGAGTTCGGTGACGTTCACGCGGCCAGCCCCACCTCGTCGCGCCAGGCGGGGCTGGGGGTGGTGAGGCGGCGGAGCATGCCGGCGGTGGAGGCCCAGTAGACGCGGGAGGCGGCGTTGTCCAGCCGGTGGTCGTAGTCACGGGCAAGGCGCCGGTGGAGCATGAGGGTGCCGTTGACGGAGAGTCGGCCCGGGGCGCGGTGACCAGGTCTCCCTGGTCCCGTTTCCCCGGACCGCTCACCGAACCGGACGTGCGACTCTCACCGCATCCGGC
>NZ_JBHVVI010000146.1:0-20620 GCF_042883685.1 Kitasatospora sp. NPDC058190 | reverse complement strand
CATCCTGCACGCGATCGTCGAGGAGTTGAGCAACGGACTCATCGAGTCCACGAACACGAAGACCAGGCTCATCATCCGCAGAGGCTTCGGCTTTCGCTCCGCCGAGGCCGTCATCGCCCTCGTCATGCTCTGCCTCGGCGGCAACCGCCCCGCCCTGCCCCGACGCCAACTCACATGATCCGACCCACAGATCCAGCACAAGAGCCCTATTTCGCCACCACCCACGCTGAACCGCCGTTCGTACTCGTGGGTTCCTCCGTGCACGTCCTCGATCGCTGGCAGTCAGGACAGGCGCCGGAACAGCGGGTGGGCTGGTTCTACCTGGAAGCGGTCATCGCCTACGCCCGTCACCTCGCCGAACTGCCCGACGAGGCCGCAACCGGCGAGTTCGCTCCACCAGTCGGCATCGACGACGGACTCGCCTATGGGCTCTGGGTTCTCTGCCGAACTGCGCAGTTCGGGAACCACGGACATGATCAGTGGGCATCCGAGCCGATGCGGTTGAGCGGGCACGCCCGGGTCCTGGCAGTGATACCCACTCCTGGCGGACCTCCCGGCGTGCTTGCGACCCCACTGTATGTTGAGCATGCCGAACGGCACTCACACAGCAGGCGGCGTCTGCTGCCTCGCCGGACTCCTCCCGGACATTGACCGCGCTGAGCTCGGTCGGGGCAGCCGGCCACGCCTGGGGCGGGGCCTGCTCGCCGCGCAGTGCGAGGGCCGCGGTGCGGGTGCGCTCCAGCCAGCTCATGACCTGGCGCAGCGTGGCGGGTTCGAGGTGGTGGGTGAGGTCTCGGACGGCCTGGTGGTCATCGTCGGTGAGCGCGTAGAGGCCGGCGCGCTCCAGGGCGGTGTAGAGGGGCTGGGCAGTGGTGCCGGCGACCGGTTCGGCCGATCGCCAGGAGTCAGCCCGTCGCGTTCTCCAGCCGTCCGATGACCGCGCGCAGTGCCCCTGCCCGGTCGCTGTCCTGGGGAAGCCGCGGAAGGGCAGCCCGTAGACGTTGCAGCGTCGCGAGCCGCACGTTCCCCGGCCCGGCGGCATCAACGATCGAACCGGTCGCGTGGAAGGCCCAGTACTGATTGAAAGGCAACGCCTCGGAGCAGGCCGCGTCCACAAGAGCGGGCAAAAACTCCTCCGCGGGAAGAGCGTAGAGCCGGGCGTAGGCCGCCAGCCGGGTGCCGCCGTCGTCGGCGCCGAGGGCCGAAGCGATGTCGAAGTCGGCCAGTTGCGGAGTGAGTCTGGCCAGCTCGGCGAAGATCTGCTCCTGGCGGTAGGTCCGTGCCGGGCCCGAGGGCTCATCGCGCCGGAGGGCTGTGTACTCGCGGACGAGGCGGTCGACGGATAGTCCGGCTTCGGGACTTCTGGTGCCTTCACTGGTGGCTACCAGAGCGACCCGCGCCTGGCGGCTGGCGTCGCCCACTGCCAGCCGTGCCTCGGCGGCCTGCTGCTCGACTGCTTCCACGCGCTCTTGCAGGTGCCGGTACTGGAGCTTGGCACCACCGGGCAGTTCGATGCTCTCGAACAGGTCACCCAGCCACGGTATGACGGCAATCGCGGCCAGAACCAACGTGGCCCCGTCGATCTTCATGTCTGGGCGGACGGTGTGCACGACACCGAGCGCTACCGCTCCAAGGGAGATCAACGAGGCGACCAGCCGCTTCCGTCGCCCCTCGCCCGCACGTTCCCGGCCCTCAGGGCCCGCCTCTGTCATGGCCCCACTATCCCAAGGGCCGGACTACCGCCCGGTGGGTTTCTCCACTTCCCGCCGGGAATCTCTTGCTGGTGCAGGGGTTGGGTCGTCTGCTGCCCAGCCGGGTGGCTGGTCGCGCGACCGACCGCTGCGGTCCTTGAGCGGGTAGAGCTTGGCGTGCAGTACCCGTGCTTCCCACCACGGATCGTCCGGGGCGGACACCAGCGCGACCACCAGCTCCCGCTTGGACGCGACCGGTAGCAACAGCGGGCCCAAGTCCTTTGCCTCGCGGGCCTGCACGCACTTGGGGCACTCCAACCGGCCCTGGCCGGCCTTCTCGGCCCGATCGGCTTGCCACACTCGGGCTCAACTGGTGCCGCCCCGGGCGGGCCTGATAAAGGGAACCGGCCCTCCCCCGGTGAACGGCCCCCAGCGCAGGCCGGGCCGCTTCTGGGTCCGCTTGATCCCGGCCAGCGCCGCCCGCATCGAGGACTTGGTGCAGCACGGACCGACCGCGCCGATCCGGCACCCACTCGAGACGGCGGCCGACGGCCATGCGGCTGGGGAGAGCTGTAGACGCCGGGGCGGGAACGGCGAAGGGGCGGACCAAGCGGCCCGCCCAGATCCGAGTGTGCTGGTTCAGGCGCTACTCGGCGTTGACGGCAGTGGGCTGCGCTTCCTGCGTGCCGAGCGGGAGGTTGTGGGCGGCCTTGGTGGTGCGAGCGCCGTCGATGGCTTCCTCAACGTAGGTGGCGCCGGCGTCGCTGGGGTACTGGCCGGTGACGTAGTGGTCGGTGTTGAAGCCGATGGTGGCCCGGGGACCGAGGGTCTCCCCGTTCGCGCGGATGGGGACGATCTCGTGGTGCTCCATCCACAGGCACGCGGAGCTGTGCGGGGGAACCATCAGGCCGCGGGTCTTGGTCTCCTCGCGCATGGCCGCCACGCCGGTGCGGCGTTCGTAGCCGAGCTCGACGGTGGCGGACACGGAGGTCTGGACGGTGGTGGGGGCACCCGTGCCGAAGGGCTTGGAGCCGGCCTCGACGCCGACCTCCATGCCGACGGTGATGCCGGTGCTCTCGCTGAACGCCTCGCTGCTCTCGGCGGTCACCCCGCTGGTGACGGACTCCAGCTCGGGCTGCGGCTCGGAGCCGTTGCGGTTGTCGCGGTGGATGATCAGCTCGTAGTGGCGCTTGCGGCGGATCTTGTAGAAGGGCGAGTTCTCCACCTTCCACGGCTCCGGCCGGCCCTGGTCGTCGACGAGGAAGTAGGGGACGGTGACCGTCCGGTCGGAGACGGCCGTCTGGACCGGCGGGCGGTCGTGGGAGGTCATAACGGGGATCTCGGGCCCGTCCCGCTTCTCGATGACTGCCGGGAGGTCCAGCACCCAGGTGGTGGGGGTCGGCGCGGGAATGCCCGGGGAGGTGACCGCGGTGAAGTTGCCGCAGTTCAGGTAAAGGTGCTCCTCCAGGTCTCCGTCAGGGTAGGGCGGCACGACCACCGAGACCAGCCGCAGGCCGCCATGCTCGACCAGCGTGTGGCCGCACTCGCCCTCGCGGACATAGGAGCGGCCGTTGTGGGTCTTCTTGACGCACGCCGTCTCACGCACGTAGTCGGGGTACTGCTCGGGGCTGACGTCGAAGCGGAAGACCGTGTCGCCGAGGGCCACGTAGCTGTCCGGGGCGATCGGACGCCACACCGCCCACCGGAAGCCGTCCCCGGACGGAAGCTCCGCGATCCGCTCCCACCGCACCGGCGGGCGCAGCAGCGTCTTGTCAGCGGAGAGGTCCCGCAGCTGCAGGATCCCGGCCTGTCCGCTCTGCTTGATCGGACCGATCTTGTGCCCGCTGGACAGGGCCCCGTCAGAGGCCCTCCAGACGGTCCAGGCGTTCTGGGCCAGTCCGTTGTCGGGGTTTCCCCACATGTTGAACAGGTCGGTGGTGAAGCGGAGTTCCAGGTCCCCGTACCGCTGTGCTGTACTCACTAACGCTCCCTCAGGATCCCGGGCCGGGACGGTCGCCGGCTCGTCCGGAGCCGTTCCTCCGACCAGTACGCACACAGAGAGTACCCTTCCCGCCACCTTAAGTAGCGGAAGGTTGCGGGCCGTAGTCGAGACAGAAGGCAGGCAGGTGCGCGAGACGTCGTCTTCCGGCGTCCAGCGCCCCGTCCGATGCGGACATCCACACCTGGACCAGCCACGCCGACCACCGGTTGCAGGCGAACCACCCCGGGATGATCGACCGCGCGTGACAGGCACGGGCGGCTGGAGCGGCGTTCGGGTGATCGGTGACGGCTGATCAGCGGGCCTGGACGCCGGGTTCCGACACGCGACCTGCCTGGCCGACCCCTCCTGCCACCGACCAACTCGCGGACAACTTCGTGGCCGGCCTCACCGCGGCGCACCACCACCTGCACCTGGGGCACCGCCACGCGCAGCTTCTCCTCCACCTTCCACCGGCCATCGCCGCCGGCAGCGGCCTCGACCAGCAATGAGTGGGCGCGCAACGCATCGACTGCCCGCTGGCAGTCCTCCCGCAGGTGCTGCCGGCGAGCGGGCCTTGCCGGTGTCGGTGGTGGGGCGGTGGGTGCAGGTGACGGCAAGGACGGCCAGGCATGCCTCGGCGAGGATGCGGGTGGCCCGCTCGCGGGCCCGGGCGGCCCGGGCGGCAGCCTGCTTCTGCGCCTGGCGCAGGTGGCGATGCTGGTGCTGTCGGCGGGGGCGCCGCGGTCGGCCACCGTGGCGGCGGACGCCGACCTGACCCGGGCCGAGGAGGGGGCGGGGGTCTGAGGCAGGCGGAGCTGTTCGAGTGGCGTTCGAGTCGTCGGACGTTACGCCGCCTCGGGCCCGGGGACGGTGAGCCCACCGGGCTCCCCGGCGACCCCCCACGCACAGAGAGGCACCGAAGCCTCATGAGCATCACCCGACGAACCGCCCGCGCCCTGGTGGTGGCCGCTACCGCGGCCGCACTGGCCGGCCCCGCCGCCACGGCCACCGCAGTCACCACAGGGCCCGTCCCCGAGTACGCCTGCGTCAACCTCAGGGCGGACACCAGCCCCGTCGGCCGCTGGGACGGCTTCGGCAGCTGCGAAATCGTCCACGGCAACCTGCCTGAGCACGGGCCCGTACACGGAGAGTTCAGGATTCGACAGAAGTTCGGCGAGGCCGTCGTCCTGTGCGACTTCGTCGCGCCCGCTTCCGGCTTCGCCGACCTGCCGTTCCACGTCGAAGGCCGGCACTGCCACCTCCTCGACACATAGCCCCGCAGCTCCGACTTCGAGCCCGCCTTCCCACCGATCGAACCCGGCACGTCCAGCCCGGACGGCCGGGCCTTCGGTGCCCTCGTCCCCAGCGGCGACGAACCCGCCGACGCCCAATCCGCCGTCCGCGCCCTCACCGCCACGCTCACCCGCACCAGCCACGACACCTGCCCCCGCCCGGTCACGCCCCCCGGTCCTTCGGCGGATAAAGCTTCGCGTGCAGCACCCGTGCCTCCCACCACGGATCATCCGGCACCGCCACCAGCGCCGCCACCAGCTCCCGCCTGGCCGGCGCGGGCAGTACCAGCGGGCCCAAATCCTTGGCGGCGCGAGCCCGCACACACCCCGGGCACTCCAGCCGGTCCGAGCCGGCCTCCTGGCGCAACTCCAGCTCCGATCCCTCCTTCCCACCGATCGAACCCCGGCACGTCCAGCACGGGCACAGCGCGGCGTTCGCCGTGCGGGCGGCCTCCAGCTGCTCTTCGGCCTCCCGCTCCAGCCGCTCCTTCCGCTTCTGGTGGCAGGGCCAGCAGCGGCCGCCGGGACGGCGGGTCCACTGGCCGTGGAGCCCGTACTCCCAGGTGCTCTCCTGCTCGGGGATGTCGCCGCAGTCGACGCAGGCCAGGGCCTGCATCAGCTCGCGGTGAGCCTGGCGGGCCTTATTCTCGCGGGCCTTCTGGCGCTGGTCGTAGGCAGCGCGGTTGTCCGGGTTGTCCAGCGCCTCGATCAGGGAATGCCGTCCGTCGCGGCCGAAGCGCCACTACACGGGGCCGAGCGGGCCGTGCTCGGCCAGCAACTCCAGGGTGGTCGCGACGACCGGGACGGCGTCGTCGTAGACCCGCCAGCCGTCCCCGTCGTTATCGTCCCGGCGCACCGTGTACCGCTGCCCGATCCAGCACTCAGCCGACAGCTCAGCCACCGCCTCCTGCCGATTGGCCAGCGCGACCGGTCCGGCGTCGGTGACGACCAAGGCGACCGGCGGGTACCCGACGCGGGTGTGCCCGGGGTAGGCCCGGCGCCACCAGTGCACCGTCCGGTCGGCCGGCTCCTCGTCCGCGAGGGCCGGGTCGTTGTCGCGGACCTTGGTGCGGAACAGCTCACGGTAGGCGGTGAACTTCGCGGCCACCCGCTCCGGTGCCATGGTGGAGCGGTCGACCTCGACCATCAGCACCGGCACCCCGATCTCCGCCGCCCGCCACACCGCGTCCGGGCGCACCTTGCGCCTGCCGCCGGGCAGCGGGAACTCGACCTCGGTCGCCCAGTCGGTCACGGTGCCCGCCCCGCCCGCGGCCCCGGACGCGGTGCCGCCGAGGACGAAGGCGAGCACGGTCTCGTTGACCGCCATCGCGTGCTGGGCACCGGAGCGCCCGGCGCCCCGCGCCGTTCCGCCCATGTCGGAACGGGGAAGGCCGAGCACCTGCCCGGCCGCCTCCAGTCCGGCCGTACCCTCCAGCCGCCAGGTCTTGTGCCGGTCCTTCGTGTTGCCGTCGGAGGCGACCAGGCCGTGCAGCGCGAGGTCGCCGAGCGCCTGCCGGATCGCCTTGTTCGACGCCGCCCCGGGGCGCAGCAGCCGCTGGAGCTGGTCGGCGGTGGCGACCTTGAGGACGCCGAGCGCGCCGAGGATGTCGCCGCGCAGGGCGTTGGTCGAGCCGTTCGGGTTCGCAGACCCGCGCCGGTACGCGGTCCGTCCCAGCCGGGACGGCTCGGCCGGTTCGACGGCGTCGGCCTGGTCGTCGTTGTCGTCGGGCTGGGCAAGGCTTCCTGGACCTCCTGAGGCAGCGCCGCATTGATCCCGCGACATTCCGCTGGACCTCGGAAGGCTGGCTTCACCGGTATGCAACCGGAGACAGCATCCCGTCCTGGTGGGCGCTGGACACTCTGGAGACCGAGCTGACCTACCGCGGTATCAACGACGCGGTCGCCTTCATCGAGCCGCTACATGCTCTCGCAGACGCCGCACGAGCCGCCCGGGCACGAGAACGCCGTTGGGCGCGAGTGCTTTCAGGGGGATCTCCCTGACCCCTGCCGCACCAGGCCCGTCCCGATAGAGGGTCTGTTCCAGCACTGCCCTCGCGCTGGCACGGCTCCGACTCAGCAGCCGTCTGCCGGGCAGCAGGAACATGGGCGTGGGCGCAGTCAACGTCTTTGGTAGGACGCGCCGGTCATCGCCGGGGGCAGCACCGGGTCTTCCGCGGTGGTGTTGGGCCGCGGCGAGGACGGCGCCGATGGCCGGGTAGAGGTGGAGGTCGGCCGCGTCAGCCCTCGGCAGCCACACCACCGGTGCCTGGTCGGGGTCGTCCTGCTCGGCCTGGGCGACGGCCGCCGCCAGGTGGGCGGGCAGGTGGGCGGTGAAGACCAGGTGCCGGCGCCGGAACGGCACGCTCTCGCCCGGCCGCTCGGTCTCCTGGTCCTGGACGAAGCGGAGCACCGGCGGGTCGGGAAGCACGGCCAGGTCGAGGCCGAGCTCCTCGCGCGGCTCCCGGCGCAGCGCGTCGGCCGGGTCCTCGCCGTCCTCGGCCTCGACCACGCCGCCGGGCAGCGAGTGCGGGAGGCCGGCCTCCCGCTGGCGGCGGATCAGACACACCCGGCCGTCGTGGACCAGCACCGCGCACACCCGCACCCGGACCGGCCCGGCCACCGTGCTGGCGGTCACCGCCGGGCGCAGGCCGGGCAGGCCGGCTCGTGCCAGGTGGTGCGGACGACCACCCCGCCCGGGGGCAGGTGCTCGCTGGACCAGGTCCGGCAGCACCGGCGCTGCCCGGCCGGGCCGGGGCTAGTGCTGCTCCGCGGAAGTTCGTTGAGGGGTGTTGATCAGGCTGCCTTGAGTGGGGTGGCGTCGTAGGTCCAGCGGTATGGCTTGGCGGTCTCGTTGTGCCCGATCACGTACGCTTCCAGCTTGTCGATCAGGTCGTCGCGGCTTGCGAAGTCGCCGTGCCGCAGGACCCGGCGGGTCAGGGCGGAGAAGAACAGCTCGACCTGGTTGAGCCAGGAAGCGTGCGGCGGGGTCCAGCGGACGTGCCAGCGCGGGTGCGCGGCCAGCCAGGTCTTGGTGTGCCTGGCGGTATGTGAGGAGCCATTGTCGAGCACGACGTGGATCTCCTTGTCGGGTGCGATCGCCCGGTCGAGCTGGTCCAGGAAGGTGGTGAAGGTCACCGCGTCGTTGCGGCAGATCACCTCGGTGAGTACTTCTCCGATGCGGACGTCGAAAGCGGCGACAAGGGAGGCGGTGCCATGGCGCCGGTACTCGAACTCCTGGCGGGCAGGCTCGCCAGGGCGGGCCGGCCGCCCGGGATGGCGGCGCGAGCGGGCGGCGATCGCGGTCTTCTCGTCGATGGACAGGACGACCGCCCCCTCGGGCGGGTCGAGGTAGAGGACGCACACATCGGCGGCGCACTGCCAGAAGTCGGGGGTGTCCCGGCGGGTGAGCCAGCCGCGGACCTTATGCGGCTTCAGGTCCAGATCCGCCAGAATCCGGCCGACCTGGGAAGCGGAGACCGGCGCGAAGCACGTGCTGGCCACCTTCTGGGCGATGGCCCGGTGCGACCAGGTTGCTTCCGAATGCGGTGGCGCGCTGGTCGCGGTGGCCACGATCGCGACCCGCACTTCGGGCCCATACGATCTCGGCCGTCCCGACCGTCCGGCATCGCGCAGCCCGTCCATGCCCTGGGCCGCGAACCGCCCACGCCACTTGCGCACCGTGTTCACGCTGACCTCCAGCTCCCGGGCGATGGCCCCGTTGGCGAGCCCGTCCACCGCCGCGAGCACGATCTTGGCCCGCAACACCGCCCGCACCTCAGACTTCGCCGAGGCCGCCGTCCGCACCAACCGTTCGCGGACGTCCGCCTCCAGCACCACCGCAACCGCCGTCCCCGCCCGCTGCCCACCCGTCACGGCCAACGATCATGGCGGGCCGGTGCCGCACCCGGCGGATGGGCCCGTGCCGAAGAACCCTCCGGAATCAATGCAGCACCATGGCCAACCGACACAATCCGTTGACCTGCGATGAAGAGCGGCATACATCGCGGTGGTTCCCCCGATCTCGGAGATCACTTCCTACGCCTCGTGAAGCCAGGGAACCAGCGGAAGGTGCTACCTGAGTACGAGGCGTGGCCGACGAGAAGCGGCAACCGGCTGCTGCTATTCGATGGGAGAGCCAGGCCGACCGCTGCCGCTCGACTTTCCGGGCGCCTCGTGCACCCGGAGTGTCCGCCCGTCGTCGACATCGTGCGCAGGGCGGTCGCTCCCGGCCACGAGGGGCAGGAAGGGGTTCGGTGATCACCCGACAAAGGCGGTGCGGGGAATGTCGGGTGACCGGGGCCGGTGTTGCCGCACGATGGGGGCATGGATGACACGACCTTGGTATCCCGTTTCCTCCGCGACGGCTTCGTGAAGTTGGAGGGCGCCGTAGCGCCGCGCGTGGCCGTGGACTGCGCGCGGCTTCTGTGGCGGGAGACGGGCTGCGACCCGGACGACCCGTCGACGTGGACGCAGCCCGTGCACTGGGTCGCCGGCATGGCGCAGGGACCGTTCGCCGCCGCACCCAACTCCCCGTCCCTGCAGCACGCGTACGACTTGCTCGTCGGTGCCGGACGCTGGGAGCCGCGCTACTCGCTGGGCACGTTCCCGCTGCGCTTCCCGCACGAGGAGGAGCCGGATGACGCGGGCTGGCACATCGAGGGGAGCTATCTGCCGGAGGGCGAGAGCTGGTACTTCACGAATCTGCGCTCCCGGGACCGGGCGCTGCTGATGTTGTTCCTGTTCAGCGAGGTCGGCGAGGAGGACGCCCCGACCCGGATCCGGGTCGGCTCACACCTCGACGTGCCGAAGGTGCTGGAGAAGTACGGGGAGGACGGGGCGAGCGGGCTGACCCTCGCGCCCGATCTGGTGGCGGCGTCCGACCACCGGCCAGTCGCCCTCGCCACCGGGGCCCCGGGCGACGTCTTCCTGTGCCATCCGTTCCTGGTGCACGCGGCGCAACCGCACCACGGAGTGCGGCCGCGCTTCATGGCCCAGCCGCCGCTGATGCCGGCCGCGCCGTACGAACTGGAGCGGGCCGACGGCGCGTACTCACCCGTGGAGATCGCGATCCGCCGGGGCCTGGGACAGGACGCCCCCGGTCCGGACGGGGACGGGACCGGCCGCAGCGCCGGATAGACATGCGGATGGCCCCTCACGAAACCGTGAGGGGCCATCCGCGTCCCGCAATACCGAAACTGCGCCAGCGTCTAAGCCGCCATGGCCGCGAGCGCTGGCCGCAGGTGTACGCCATCGCAGTCCGCTTCCGCGCCGGATTTGCTTACGTCGCAGCCGAATTGCCCAGCGGGCACAGCCTCCCGCTGTGCCGCCCGCGTTTCACCGGCGTGCTGCACACCTTCGCGCTCTACCTGGCCAGCAGCGACAGCTACAAGGACAACATCCTGCCCAGCGGACTGCCCGCCGGCTCCCCCGAGGAAGCCCTGGACTGCGCGGGCGACCTCTACCTCAGCGGATCGGCCATCTGATCAACGCCCCTCCACGAACTTCCGCGGAGCAGCACTAGCGGTCATCCGGCGCGGACCGGGGAGACGGGCGCGGACGCGGTGGGCGCGGCCGGGCAGCGCCGGCGGCGGCGCCTGGTGATGGGTGTCGTCATGTCGCAGGCTCTGCCCACCTCGCCATCCCGCCGAATCCCGCCGCCACCCGGACGGCGTACCGCAGTCCGTTCTAACCGGCCGCTGACCTGCGATGACGCCCAAAACTCACCGGGTCCGAGGCGAAACTCACCAGCGGCCCGGGGTGAAACTCACCGGCCCTGGGGCGAAACTCCCCAGTGCAGGTCAGCGGGGGTGCCGAAACTCCCCAGTGCAGGTCAGCGGCCTGCACCGGGGAGGGGGCCGGGTCAGGACCGGCGCCACCAGGAGCCGGTGCGCTTCGCCTCGGCGGCCGCGGCTTCGGCAGCGGACCGCTCGCGCTCGACGGCCTCCAGCGCCTTCCGGTCGGCGTCGGCCTGGCGGCAGCCGGCGCACAGCCCGTCGTCGTTCCAGCCCCGTTCCTTCTCCCCCACCGCTCATCCGAGAACTTCGCCGAGCAGCGGCGGCAGGCCGGACGGCGCCGCTCCCGCTCCGCCGCCTCCCGCGCCCGGCGGGCCCGATCCGCCTCCGCCCGCTCGACGGCCAGCAGCTCGTCGCCGTCCCGGTTGTCGAGCGCGTCGGTCAGCGACAGGTCCACGTGCTGACGAGAGCGCCGGCCGAAGGACACCGAAGGTATCCGAGTCCGGCCTATCCGATCATTTCTTGAGATCGACGGAGCACGACAGGTTGCCCTTGGCGTCAGGCTTCTGCTGATCCTTGAGCTTGCCGTCGACGTAGATGCTGCAGACCGTGCCGGGATCCGCGCCCTTGACTGCCAGGTCGTTGAAACCGAAACCGACGTTCTGCGCGTTGGTCCAGGGCAACCGCTGCTGCGCCGCGGTCTTCGCTTTGGTCTCGCCGGAGAAGCTGTAGCTGACGTTGGCGGCCCCGGGGCCGGTCACCTCCATCTTCACGTCCCAGCTCTTGCCGAACAGGCCGCAGCCGGTGAGTGACACCGCTGCCATGGCCGAAACACCGGTCACGAGCAGTGACTTGACGTAGGTACGGGATCCGGGGAACTTCACGGCGCCTCCTGATGACACGTTGGCCGTTTGGTACGCGGATCATTCTGGGCTGCGTCCGGCAAGCCCGGAGCAGCCGAAAGGCCGCATTCCCGGGAGCGGCATCGGCCGAAAGTACGTATCCTCCTCCCGCCCGCTGGGCCCGCGAGCGGTCGTCTATCCTCCTCTCCATGCCCCTGCCGATCTTGCGCCCCGCACCGGACGCCGTCGCCGCAGCGTGCGTCGGCGCGCTGCTCCTGGTCCTGGACGCAGGTGTGGTGAGCCACAGCCGCATCGGGCTCGCGGTCGTCGCCAGCGGCGTCCTCGCGCTGGTCACGGCCGCCGGATCAGTGCCGGCGTACCGGGCTGGCCGGCACTGGACGGCCTGCGCGCTGTCCGTCACCGCGGCCGCGGTCTCGCTGCTGACGACCTCACTGGTGGAGCGCACCGTGCTGCAGCGCACCCCCGGATGGGCCGAACTCATCGGACTCCTGATGCTGTTGTGCGTGGCCTGCCGATACGGACGGCCGTTGCCGCTCGCCGCATCGGCGGTGCCGCTGTTCGTGGCGGTGGTGCGCCTTGCCGACCGCGCCCCGACGCTGTCGGATCTGCCCGTACTCGACGGAATCGACAAGCTGTTCACCCTGCTGCCGGTGGGCTTCGTGCTGCTGGGCGGCTATCTGCGGACCGAGGACGGCAGGCGCCAGGCCACCGCTGAGCGGGTGCGCCAGTCCGAACGCCTGGACCTCGCCCGTGACCTGCACGACCACGTGGCCCACTACGTCACGGCCATGGTCGTCCAGGCCCAGGCTGGAGAGCACACCGCCGAGCGTGACCCGGCCACGGCCCGCCAGTTGTTCTCCAACATCGAACGGACCGGTCAGGAAGGGCTGGTGGCCATGAGCCGCATGGTTCGCCTGCTGCGCGAACCCGGCGGTCCCAGGACATCGGCACCGGTCACCCCCGCCATGACGGCGATCGAGGAACTCGTCCACCGCTTCCCGGCACCCGGACAGCACGCCTGGCTCGACAAGGCCGACAACGTGGACAGCTCCACCTGGTCACCACAACTGGCCAGGTCGGTCGAGCGGCTGGTCCAGGAAGGCCTGACCAACATCCGCAAACACGCCCGTACGGCCACCACCGTGCACGTCATGCTGGGAACCGACGGAGACCGGCTGGTCGTCCGCGTACGTGACGACGCCACCGGACAGCACCGCAGCCGAGGGCGGTTCCGGCACAGCGGCTTCGGCATGATCGGCCTGTCGGAGCGGGTGGCCGAGCTGGGCGGCGAGCTCACCTGCGGCCCCATGCCCGAGGGCGGCTGGGAACTGTCGGCATCGATACCCATGAAGTGATCGATGCCCATCAAGGTACGGAGTGAGAACCCGCATTGAGCGTCTCAGTAGTGATCGCCGACGACCAGGAAATGGTGCGGACCGGATTCCGACTCATCCTGGAAAGTCAGGACGACATTTCCGTGATCGGCCAGGCATCCGACGGCCTCGAGGCCGTCGAGACCGTACGCCGGCTGAAGCCCGACGTCTGCCTGATGGACATCCGCATGCCGAAACTCGACGGCCTCGAAGCGACGAAGCGCCTGCGTCAGGAGCAGGGCGCGGCAGCATCCAACACGAAGATCGTCATCGTCACCACCTTCGACCTGGACGAATACGTCTACGGCGCCCTGCGGGCCGGCGCCAGCGGCTTCGTGGTCAAGAACTCCGGCCCCCGCTTGCTGGTAGAGGCGGTCCACGCCGCGGTCAACGGCGACTCCCTGATCTCGCCGTCCGTCACCGTCAGACTCCTCGAGCACCTGAACAAGCCGTCCCGTGCCGAGACCGCGGCCGCCGCGGCGCGACGCCTCACCCCTCAGGAACTCAAGGTCGTGACCCTGGTCGCCCGCGGCCGCACCAACAACGAGATCGCCGAGCAGATGGTCCTCTCCCTCAGCACCATCAAGAGCCATCTCAGCCGGATCCAGGACAAACTACCGGCCCGCAACCGCGTGGAGATCGCAGCCTGGGCCTGGGAACACGGCATCGTCAGCTGACCGACACCTCTGTGCTCCCATGGCCCCTGCCCGTACGGTGGGCCTCCCGTAGAGCTACGACCTGAACATCAGGCTTTATGGCTAAAGCCCAAGGTCATGAAGTGAGCCGCAGCCGAGGTGCCTGAGGGCGAGCCCGGGGCGCTCGATCCAGAGCGGCGGACCGCGCTGGAGAAGATCGACCCGTGGTGGCGCCCGGCCTGGCCGATCACCTGGCAGCGCAGCTACGCGGTGGCGCGGCAGTGGTGGTTGGAGTCGGACGGCCGCGTGGGCTGGGCGCAGCGCGGACAGCTTCGCCCCGGCCGGGAGCAGTCCGGCGGCCTCGCGGCGGCCGGCCGCGGTCAGGCACCAGAGCTTGCGGTTGTCCGGCAGGCGCAGCTCCTCCCGCCCCCTCCCGGCGGCGTCCAGGTCGACCAGGGCGTCGCGGGTGGCCTTGTCGTTCCGCTGGCCCGGCAGGACCAGATGCCACAACTCCCGCCCGGTGGCGCGCTGAAACAGGCCGAGCGACACCAGGACCCCACGCCGCACCGGTTCGGTCGAACCCCGCTTCCACCGCACCTCAGCAGCGGGGGGAAGAGACATCTCAGGGAGCTATGGAGTCAAGCAGCAGTCGGGATCGACGAGGTGACGGAGGAGGTGAAGGCATGGTTCTCGTCGAAGAGCAGTCGGTTCTGGAGGCAGTGGTGGAGCTGGCCGAGGAGGCGGTTGAGGAGGTTGCGCTGGGCGGCGGCGTGCCAGTCTCCGTGGTCGCGTCGGCGGCGGTAGTGGGCGTCGGCGCCGGGCGAGGCTGTGAGGGTGGCGAAGGCCCAGAGGTAGCCGGCGTGCATGAGTCGGTTGTTCTTGACCATGCGTCTGCCGATGTAGCTCTTCTTGCCGGAGGCCCGGGTGATGGGTGCGGAGCCGGCGTATGCCTTGAGGCCGCGGGCGTCCGTGAATCGGGTGCGGTCGTCGCCGATCTCGGCGAGGAGGCGGGCGCCGAGCTGGACGCCGAGGCCGGGGAAGCTGAGGTATATCTCGGCGTCCGGGTGCTCGCGGAAGGCGGCCTCGACCGCTTCGGCGAGATCGGCTCCGGCTCGGCAGGCCGCGTCGAACTGCTTCAGCAGGGCGAGAAGCTGGTGGCCGAAGGCGTCCTCGACGGTACTGGGATGGCGGGCGTGCTCGGCTCGGAACACATCGCGCAGGCGTTCGACCTCGGCGTCGATCCCGCGTTGGCGGCCGGCGCGCTTGAGCGCTGCCCGCAGCTGGGGCAGGGAGAGCTTCGCGGCCTTGGCCGGGGTGGGGGCCGCGGCGAGCACGGCGCGGGCGTCCGGCCGGGCCAGGCCGCCCGCCTTGCTCTGGAAGGCTTCCAGAGCGGCCGGGTAGTACTCGCGCAGCAGCGAGCGGATCTGGTTGCCGAGCTGCTGCCGGTTCCAGACGGCATCCTGCTGGGCGCGGGCCAGTACAGTGACGGCCCGGCCCTGGTCGGAGTCGGCTGGCAGCGGTCGGTGCATGGGCATGTCGGTGCGCAGGATGTTCGCCAGGACCAGGGCGTCGCCCGGGTCGGACTTCTTGCGGGACACGCCGTGCCGGTCGCGGTAGCGGGCGACGGCGAGCGGGTTGACCGCGAACACCTGACGCAGGCCGGTGCGCAGGGCGGCGACCAGCAGGCCGTGGCTGGTCTCGATCGCCACCGGGATCGGCTCCGCCGGACTGTCGCCGTGCTCGGCGAGCAGGTCCAGCAGTATCCGGTAGCCGGCCGCGTCGTCGGTGATCCGGCGCTTGGCCAGCAACTCGCCGGTGTCGTCGACCAGCGCGACGTCGTGGTGCGACTCGGCCCAGTCGATACCGCAGAAGATCTTCAACCGACTCTCCCAACGTTGCCTGTTTTTACAGGTCACGAGCACATGCGGGCCACGCGGCGCCCTAATCCCAGGACTCTTCGGTCCGCCATCTCAGTAGCCGTTCATGACACCAGCGCGCCCCAGGGGCCCCCATCTGCACCAGAGCTCGAAGGCTCGCGGATCCCAGAAGAAGGAGTCATCCCTGGAACGGGCTCGCACCACGACCACGGAAACACGATCTCGGGTGGGTTTCGCGGCAGCCCGAGGACGCCGGGCCGCACCGCTCTCTTCTACGGACCTCGCAGGTCTGGGTTGTCGTAGGCATCAGCCCGACGCCCACGCGACCACCACGAAACCCACCAACGTGACAGCACCGCTCTTCGTCAAGGCCTCACTGGCCAGGAGTAAGGAAGGTGTCCGTCACACCAGGCAGACCCCAAGCCCCGACCGGGACGATCTGGAGCCGCCTTCACTACGGATTAGGGTTGTCGCCACGCCCCAGGCCCCTTGACCGGGGCCGCTGGCCTGCGGAAACGGGCCGGGCAGCCGCCGGGGGCACGGAGGTGCCGGCGGAGGTGCCCGCAGGGGCGGCGCCGGGGCCCTTGTCCCGGCCGGGCAAGGCCTTCGCGAGCCGGTCGGTCGGGTGGTCGGCGCCCTGGTCCCCGTCGCCGGGGTTGGGCGCCGGGCGGGTGGTGGCGGTCACTGGTCCACCATCCTTTCTGTGGGCGCCAGTTGGGTGCTCATGGTTAGATGCCGGTGAGAGCCGGGGTGACGGCCTGTGGCGGTCGCTCTTCGAGGGCCCCGATGACACTGCCGCCCCCGGCTCTTCCGGAGCTGTCGACCGGCAACAGAGGGACGCGCCGCAGAGCGCCAGTCAGTGACCGCCCGGGGACCAGCTTCGTCACCGGCCTGTCGCTGATAGGCACGAGGAGAGCTGTGGCACTGCCCGAGAGCGCGTACTACGTCGGGATCGACTGGGGATCGGCCGAGCACGCGGTCTGCGTCCTGACCGAAGCCGGCCGCGTGAAAACCGAGTTCGCCGTCACCCATACCGCCGCCGGGTTCGCCGACCTGGTCCGCAGGCTCGGCAGGCTCGGCGCCGCCGAGGACATACCGGTGGCGATCGAACGGCCTGACGGGCGCCTGGTGGACCTCCTGCTGGAGGCCGGGCACCCGGTGGTGCCCGTGAAGTCCAACGCCATCAAGGCCTGGCGGGACGCCGAGGTCCTCTCCGGGGCGAAGTCCGACCCGGGGGACGCGATGGTCATCGCCGAGTACCTGCGGCTGCGGCACCACAAGCTCAGCCCGGCCCGCCCGTTCTCCCCGGAGACCAAGGCGCTCCGCAGAGTGGTCCGCACCCGCGACGACGTCGTGCGGCTGCGGGTGATGGCCACCAACATGCTCTCCGCGCTCCTGGACGCCTTCTGGCCGGGCGCGAAGGTGCTGTTCAAGGACGTGGAGTCGCCGATCGCGCTGGAATTCCTCACCCGCTACCCGACCCCGGCCTCCGCCGCGGCCCTGGGTGAGAAGCGCATGGCCGCGTTCTGCGTCAAGCACGGATACTCTGGCCGGCGTCCTGCCGAGGAACTGGTCAGGCGTCTGCGTTCGGCGCCGTCCGGCGTCATCGCGGAGCATCACACCGAGGCGGGCCGTGACTCGGTGATCGCCCTGGTGACCGTGCTGCGGACCCTGGGCACCGTCAAGAAGGACCTCGACCGGTCGGTCGACGCCCACCTCGCCCAGCACCCCGACGGCCGGATCTTCACCTCGCTGCCCAGAGCCGGGCGCGTGAACGCCGCCCAGATCCTGGCGGAGTGGGGCGACTCGCGCCAGGCTTACGACGGTCCCGACGCGATCGCCGCCTTCGCCGGCGTCGCCCCGGTCACCAAGGCCTCCGGACGCATGCGCGGGGTCTCCTATCGCTGGGCCTGCAACAAGCGCCTGCGCCAGGCGGTGACGACCTTCGCGGACAACAGCCGCCACGAAAGCCCGTGGGCAGCTGACATCTACCAACGGGCCAGGGACCGGGGCATGGACCACCCGCACGCCATCCGCGTCCTGGCCCGAGCCTGGATCCGTGTGATCCACCGATGCTGGCTCAACCACGAGCCCTACCAGCCCGACCGGCACGGCGGACTGCAACGTCTCACGCCACCGCAACAGTTCGCTCAAGCAGTGTGAGGTTGACACAGGGGGTGTCATCGGGTGGCCTTCCGTCAGGACGAGCCCGGGCCTGGCGCGGTGGCCGACCCCGACACCCGGGCGGGCGCCCGGGTGCGGCCGACACTGCACGCCGCCCCCTTGTCCGCGGTCTGGCCGCACCCCTTGACCAGCCCTCTTGTCCTGCCCGGTTTGCCCCGGTCAAGGGCCTTGTCCTCCCGGTTTGTCCGTGCCCGGGATCACCCCACGGGGCGGGGGAGCACCCAGCCGGGCGGGATGCTGCCGAAGTCCCGTTCCAGTGCCAGGCGCAGCAGGGTGAGGGCGTCGTTGGGGTTGGTGGAGAGCAGGGGGAGGTTGTCGGCGGCGTCGGCGACGGGGTGGCCGTTGATGAGGACGATCCAGGAGCCGTCGTTGTCGTAGACCTCGGTCCAGCCGACCAGGCGGCCCCGCTGCTCGAGGGCTTGGACGCTCGGGGCGGTCGGCCAGGTGAGGTGGACCAGGCCGTCGCCGAGGGCGTAGGAGCGCTCCGGTGTGCCCAGGCCCCGGTCGGTGGGATTCTTTCGGCCGGTGGCCGGGCCCAGGGTCAGGGTCGGCACCCGGGGTGTGCGTTCGCGCTCGGCGTGGGAGCGCAGCAGGGCGTCCAGGGCTTCGCCGGTGGAGCGGTGGGTGCGGGCCCCGCTGGCGCTGCCAGTCAGGATGCGGGCGGCCTGCTCGCCCTGGTGCTCGGCGGCGATGTGTCCGGCCGCTCCCCACAGGCCGTCCGGCAGCGGTGCGGTCCAGCCGACCGGCCGGCCCCGGTGAAGCGGCTGGTGGACGTCCTTGGCCTGCGGGTCGTCCCAGGAATCCAGCAGCCAGCCCTCACCGAACGTCGGGTCCAGGTCGTCCAGGCGGTCCGGCTCGCCGAACCGGACGACCGGGTCGGTGCACGCGGCGCGGCGCATCGCCCGGTGGCCAACCCGGAAGGCAAGAAGGCGATCACCACGATCAGTGACCCCCACCGGGCCTGGGTCGACTCACTGCCGGAGTTCCTGGTCCCGGTCGTCGTCCAGGAGGAGGGTCAGCAGCAGCTGCGGCTGAAGCCTTTCGACAAGTCCAAAATCTTCCTCTATGCCTACCGGCACAGCTTCGCCCAACGTCACGCGGACGCCGGCGTCGCACCGGAGGTCCTGCAAGTCCTGATGGACCATCGCCAGCTAGCGACTACTCAGGGTTACTATCAGATAAGTCAGGAGCGCAAGCGCGAGGCCGTGGACCGGGTGACCGCCTTGCAGTTCGACCGGCACGGCAACCGGGTCTGGCGCAGGGTCCAGGGGCTGCTGGAGTCGGAGCACGTGCGCCGGGCGATCGGCGAGGTCGCCACCGCCTACGGCATCTGTCTGGAACCGTCCAACGTCGAGGCCGGCGGGCACGCCTGCCCGCTCCGGTTCCGCTGCGTCGGCTGCGATCACTTCCGCACCGACGTCTCCTACCTGCCGGACCTGGAGCGCTACCTCGCCGACCTGCTGCGAAGCCGGGAGAGGCTGATGTCCGCGTTCGAGGCCGACGACTGGGCCCGCTCCGATGCCATGCCGTCCGAGGAAGAGATCCGCCGCGTCCGCCGGCTGATCAACCGCGTCAAGGCCGACCTGAACGACCTCACGCCCGAGGACCGCGCCCAGATCGAGGAGGCAGTCGCCGTGGTCCGCCGCAGACGCACCGTCATGCTCGGCCTGCCGAAGGTCCGCCAGCCCATGCCCGACGTCCGACCTTGGAGGGCCGGATGATCCCCGCGATGCGCGAGGGCCGACAGGCCGACACCGACCGCAGGCGCCAGCGCGTCGCCACAGCGATCAAGAACGCCGCGAAGAACGGCACCCCGATCAGCGTCTCCGCCATTGCCCGGCAGTCCGGAGTGGACCGCACCTTCCTCTACCGGCACCGCGACCTGCTCGGGCTCGTCCATGCCGCTGAGCTCGAACCCGGCCAGGACCCGGCCGCCGCCTCGGCCGTCAGCCGGGCCTCGCTGCAGGCCGACCTCGCCAACGAGCAGGCCCGCAACACCCGCCTGACCGCTCGCATCCAGCAGTTGGAGAAGCGTTTGTCGCAGGCTCTGGGCGAGCGGGCCTGGCGCGAGTCCGGCCTCGGCGCACCCGCCGACATGGACGAGCTCCAGCGGCAGATCACCCGGCTGGAACAGCACAACGTCGAGCTAACTGCCGCTCTGGAAGAGGCCCGAGCCGACCTCGACGCCGCACGGGCAGCAAACCGGGACCTGACCCGGGCCCTCAACCAGCGCAACTGATTTGGCCTCAGGGTCGCCCCGCCGACCCGCTCCTACGAGTGCGGGTCGGCTGCTGTCGGCGTACACCGGAATGTACCCAGTCGCGTACAGGTGAACGTGCTCACGGTCTTTTCAGCCGATTCAGCTCATCCGCCGGTATGCGCCGGGGGCCAGCCCGTGCGTGCGCTTGAACGCGGTGGCGAAGGCGAACTCGGAGGTGTATCCAACCTGGGCAGCGATGGATCTCAAGGGCACTTCCGTCGCCTGCAGTAGGCGGGCTGCCGTGGTCATCCGCCACCAGGTCAGGTAGCCGAGGGGCGGTTGACCGATCATCGAGGTGAAGCGCCTGGCGAACGCTGCTCGGGAGAGGCCCGCTTCCGCGGCGAGTTTCGCCACGGTCCAGGGGGCTGTCGGGTCTCGGTGGACGGCGTGGAGGGCGGCGGTGACCCCCGGGTCGTTGAGTGCTGCGGCCCAGCCGGTGGTGCTGCCGTGGGTGGGCGGTTCGGCAAGCCAGATGCGCAGGATATACATCAGGAGTGTGTCCAGGAGCGCGGGGACGGCGGCGGCGGTGCCCAGGCGGGGATTGCCCACCTCGGAGGCCAGGAGCTGCACCGCCGCGTGCAGTTCGGGGTGGCGGCTCGGGTCTGCCGGCAGGTGGATCAGGTCAGGCAGGGTCAGCGGAGGTTTCCCCCGGAACGTGGACACCCTGGACACTTGGATCGTGATGATCCGGAGAACAGGAGTTCCCGTTGGGGACGTACAAGTACTCGGCTG
>NZ_JBHVVI010000145.1:0-20832 GCF_042883685.1 Kitasatospora sp. NPDC058190 | reverse complement strand
CAGTACGACCTTCTCCGTCCTGTTGTCGGTGGTCGCCGCGCTCGGCGTCTTCAACACCCTGCTGCTCACCATCCGTGAGCGCCGCCGCGACCTCGGCATGCTGAAGTCGATCGGGATGACGCCCCGGCAGGTCATCGCGATGACGGTCACCTCGGTGGCCTGGCAGGGGGTGGTCAGCGGGATCATCGGCATCCCGGTCGGCATCCTGGCGCACCGGCTGCTCATCGAGAACGTCGCGATCATCGACTTCCCGGAGGAGACGATCGACGTCTGGGGCGCCCCGCTGCTCATCGGCCTGGCCCTCGCGGGCGTCGCGATCGCCGTCCTCGGCGCCCTCGTCCCGGCCCGCTCGGCGGCCCGGCTGCCGATCGCCGAGGTGCTGCACAACGAGTGAGGCTCTTGCCCACGTACGGCCGGGCGGGGAACCGTCCGGCCGTACGTCGCGTCCCAACTCCCGCTGCTGTCAAGGGAAACGGGGGAGTCGAATGTTCGCCGGCCGTTCACGTCCGGGCCATCGGGCGCTCGCCACGGTGGGTGGCGTCGTGCTGTTCCGGCTCGGGCAGAGTCTGCCGCTGCCCGGCGTCGACCCGGCGGTCCTCCGCCGGGTCGTGGACCGTACGCTGCCGGGCGACCAACTGCGTGGCCTGGTCGACCTGGTGACCGGCGGCGGGCTGTACCGGCTGGCGCTGCTCCCGTTCGGCGTCCTGCTGGTGTTCCTCGCCCGCCCGCTCGTCCTGGTCCTCACCCGGCTGCACCCCCGGCTCGCGGCGCTGCGCCCCGAACAACTGGACGGCAGCCGCGCCGGAATGCGGCTGCTCGAAGGCCGTACCACCCTCGCCCTGGGCCTGCTCGGAGGCCTGGCCCTCGGGCTCGCCGCCGACACCGGCCGGCTGCTGCCGGGCGCGGCCGCCGGGGACGGCGTGCTGCGGCTGCACGGCGCGCTCGCCGTCGCCGTGATCACCGGCTGCACCGCGGCCGGCGCGATGGCGGTGCTGCGGCTCGCCCGGTGGATGAGCCGGCGCGGGTTCGGTGACGGGGTCTCGGTGCTGCTGTTCGCCCAGGTCCTGGCCGTCCTGCCCGGCCAACTGTGGGCCGTGGAGCGGGAGTCCGGCCCCGGTTCCTACGCGCTGGTGCTGGCGGCGGCGCTGCTCGCCCTGCTGGCGACCACCGCGCTGGTCATCGCCGGGCGCCAGGGCGAGCGGCGCCTCCCGGTCCAGTACGCGCGGCGCATGATCGGGGCGCGGTCGGGCGGCGGGGAGACGCGCTACCTGCCGCTGGTGCTCAGCCGCCGGGGGTTCATCCCGGCGGTGACCGCCGCCCTGCTGCTCGCCCCCTTCCCGCTGCCCCGGCTGCCGTACCTCGCCCTGCTGTTCGCGCTCGCCGCCGCAGGCGCCCGGCTGGCCGTGCGGGCCGGGCGGTCCGCGGCGACCGACGCCGAGGAGCTGAAGCGCACCGGGGCGTTCGTCCCCGGCATCCGGGCAGGCCGGCAGACCGCCGAGTACCTGGCCTACCTGCGCGGACGGCTCGCCGTCGTGGAGATGCTCGGCACCGGCCTGGTCGCCGTGCTGCCCACCCTCGCCCTGACCGCCGTCGGCGCGGCCGACGGGTACGGCTTCAGCGGCGCGAGCCTGCTGGTGGCGGCCGGTACGGCACTCGGGGCGGTCGGACCGCTGATGCGGGACGTCCAGCAGGCGGCGGTGCTCCGGCGGTACGCCACGTAGCTGATGCCGCGTCAGCCGTGACCGGCGGAGCGCCTATCATCGCGCCATGGCCACCGCTGAGCTGATCCGCATCGTCTCCCGCTCCTCGCCCATGGCGCTCGCCCAGGTCGAGCGGGTCCGCACCGAACTCGCCGCCCTGCACCCGGGACTGCGCACCGAGGTGGTGCCGGTCACCACCTCCGGCGACCGCTGGACCGGCGACCTCGCCCGGCTGGGCGGCAAGGGCGCGTTCACCAAGGAGGTCGACGCCGCGCTGCTCGCCGGGGAGGCCGACGTCGCCGTGCACTGCCTCAAGGACGTGCCCGCCGACCGCCCGCTGCCCGCCGGCACCGTCTTCGCCGCCTACCTGCGCCGCGACGACATCCGCGACGCCCTGGTCCACCCCGGCGGCCTGACCCTGGCCGAACTCCCGCCCGGCACCCGGATCGGCACCTCCTCCGTCCGCCGCATCGCCCAACTCGCCGCCACCCACCCGCACCTGGAGTGCGTCCCGATCCGCGGCAACGCCAACAGCCGGCTCGCCAAACTGGCGGCGGGGGACGTGGACGCGCTGCTGCTCGCCGTCTCCGGTCTGGAGCGGATCGGCGAGCCGGAGCGGATCACCGAGGTCCTCGGCGTCGAGGAGATGTGCCCGCCGATCGGCGCGGGCATCCTCGTCCTGCAGTGCCGCGAGGACGACATCGCGACCATCGAGGCCGTCACCGGCCTCGGCCATCACGACACCTGGCGCGAGGCCGCGGCCGAGCGGATGTTCCTGCACGTGCTGCAGGGCCACTGCAACAGCCCGATCTCCGGCTACGCCAAGGCCGAGCCGGACGGCCGGCTCTCGCTGCGCGGCCGGGTCTTCACCCCGGACGGCAAGCGAGTGCTGGACGCCCACGAGTGGGCGGGCGTGCTCAGCCCGGAGGACCTCGGCACCTCGGTGGCCCTGGCGCTCAAGCGGCAGGGGGCGCAGGAGCTGATCGCCTCGATCCCGCACTGAGGCCGCTTCCCGCCCCGGGGCCAGGCTTTACCGTCGCGATCTTTTCCGCTACCGGCTGCTGGCCCGGCTCGGCAGTGGCGGGATGGGGATCGTGTACCTGGGGCGCTCGCCCGGCGGGCGCCTGGTCGCGGTCAAGTGCGTGCACTGGGACCTCGCCACCGACCTGATCGTGCAGTGATTCCGGCCCCGGCGGGCGAGAACCGAGCGGGTGTTCGGGGCGTCCGTTGAGGCGTGATCAGTGTGGTGCTCGGCGGGATGCCGATGTTCTGGCCCGGGCTGCTGCTCTCGCTGGTGCCGGCGGCTCTGCTGAACCGGCCGGTGGGGCGGCTGCTGCGGGCCCACTGGGTGGTGGGCTTCCTGCTGCTGCTCGGACTCGGCGGGGTGGTCGTGGCGACCCTGTTGCCGGAGGCGTTCCGGCTGTCGGAGGACGCCGTGCGGCACTGCACGGTGCGGGGCGGGCGGCCGCGCTCGCCGCACGAACTGCTGCACGTGCGGCACATCGAGCTCAAGCTGGCGACCTACGCCCCGGTGGGCTTCGCCGCCGCCCTGGCCGGGACCAGGCGGCGGGCGGTGGTGGCGCTGCTGGGCGCCGCCGTGCTGCCGTTCGCGGTGTCGGCGCTGCAGTACGCGGTGCCGGTGATCGGGCGGGACTGCGATGTGCAGGACGTCTGGGACGGGCTGCAGGGGGTCGTGCTGGGGGCGGCGCTGGGGCTGACGCTCGGGCCGGTGGCGCGCACGGTGGCCAGGGCCCGGGCGCGCTCGGTGTGAGTGCCTGTTGCGCCTGTTACGCCGGTTCGTTCGGGAGCAGCGGGAAGAGCCGGGTGACGGCGGCGACCGGTCGGGCGTCGGCGGGGCGGGCGGCCGGGTCGGCCTCGCGGCCGCGGTAGTGGGCGAGGAGTCGGCGGACGGCCTCGCCGACGGCGGTCAGCTCGTCCGGTGTGAGGTAGACCACGGTGCTGAACGCCTCGTCCTGCTGCCAGTCGGCCGGGGCCTCGGCGCGCCGGGCCAGCCAGCGCCGGTAGCTCTCGTCCTCCAGGCCGCGGGCGAGCTCGCCGAACCCGTCGGCGGGTTGCTGCCCTGGGGTCTGGGCGAGGCGCCATGGACGGGCCCGGCCGTCCGTCGTCGGCGCCTCCTCGATCAGCCCGTACCGGGCCAGCTGCCGCAGGTGGAACGAGCACAGCCCGGAGCTGTGCCCCAGCCGCGCGGCCGCCTCCGTGGAGGTGAGGGTGCCGCGTTCGGCGAGCAGGTCCAGCAGGGCGGTGCGGACGGCGTGCTCGGGCAGGGCGCCGGCGGGGGTGGCGATGTCTTCTGCGGGGATATCTTCTTCAGTCACTTTGCAAAGTCTGCTACTTTGCAAAGTCGCTGACAAGTCGTCATGCGGGAGCCGTCCGAGGAGCGCGCCGATGTCCGACCGGAGTGACCGTCCGACCGTCCTGCGGATCACCGGGGTGGGGGAGCCGATCCTGCACGGCCCCTGCCGACCCGCCACCGAACAGGACTTCGGCAGACCGGAGTTGGCCGGGCTGATCGACTCGATGTTCGCGACCATGTACGTCGCCGACGGCTGCGGGCTCGCCGCCAACCAGGTGGACGTGGACCTGCGCCTGTTCGTCTACGACTGCCCCGACGACGACGGCGTCCGCCACACCGGCCACCTGCTCAACCCGGTGGTCGAGCCCCAGGCCCCCGGGCGCCCGCTGATCGAGGACCAGGAGGGCTGCCTGTCCGTCCCCGGCGCGAACACCGGGCTCGCGCGCCCGGCCCGGGCCGTGGTGCACGGCTACGACCGGCACGGCCGGGCCCGCACCATCGAGGCCACCGGCTACTTCGCCCGCTGTCTCCAGCACGAGACGGACCACCTCGACGGGCAGCTGTACGTGGACCGGCTCTCCAAGCGCGACCGCAAGGACGTCCTGCGGCAGATGGAGCGGCGGCGGGAGAAGGTGTTCGCGCAGCGCGACAAGGTCGCCGAGCGGCTCGACTGGCGTGGCGCGGTCGAGTTCTGCGACGCCTCCTGCCGCTGCCGCCGGCTGGACCCGGTGGCACTGGAGCCGTCCTCGTGAGCGAGCCCGGGTTCCTGGCCGCCGTCCGCAGTTCCTACGACACCGTCGCCGCCGACTACGTCCGGATCGTCGTCCCGCCGTCCGGGATGGACCCGCTCTCCCGGGCGATGCTCGCCGCCTTCGCGGAGCTGGTACGGGGCGCACCCGCTGCGGCGCCGGTGGCCGACCTCGGCTGCGGGCCGGGCAGGGTGACCGCCCACCTGGCGGCGCTGGGCCTGCCGGCCTTCGGGGTGGACGTGTCGGGGGAGATGGTCGCGCTCGCCCGCCGCTCGTACCCCGAACTCCGCTTCCAGCGCGGAGCGATGGCCGCCCTGGACCTCGCCGACGGCTCGCTCGGCGGCATCCTCGCCTGGTACTCGGTGCACCACACCCCGCCGGAGCACCTGCCCGCGCTGTTCGCGGAGTTCCACCGGGTGCTCGCCCCCGGCGGTCACCTGCTGCTGGGCGGGCACACCGGGGACGAGCAGTCGCGGCCGGACTCGGCGTACGGGCACCCGGTGTCGTACGCCTCGTACCTCCTCCCGGCCGACCGGCTGGTCGAGCTGCTGGCCGGGGCCGGGTTCACCGTCACCACCCGGCTGGAGCAGGCCCGGCCGGAGCGTCCGGACCGGGGGTACGTCAGCCTGCTGGCGTATGCGTAACTGGCTCCGCAGGGGGAAACGGTTCGGCCGTGCGGTCGAGGCAGGGGCGGGCTGGACTCGGCGAGGGTGGACCCATGCTGAAGAACATCCAGGTCGGTGACACCGAACGCCCCGTCCCCCGTTGGGCCCTGCGCCTCGCCAAGGCCCTGCCGCTCGTCGTCCTGCCGCACTGCCTGTGGCGGCTGCCGTTCGCGTTCGACTTCCAGATGGGCACGGTCGACCCGAACCGCCCGCCCTTCGTCTGGTGGGCCACCCCGTACGTGTTCGCGCTGAGCCTGATCACCGAGTCTCTGGCGCTGCTCACCCTGGGGCTGGTCAGCGGCTGGGGCGAGGTGTTCCCGCGCTGGGTGCCGTTCCTGCGGGGGCGCCGGGTGCCGCCGCGCGGGCCGCTCGTCGCGACGGTGCTGGGCGGGCTGGTGCTGTTCGGACTGTTCGGGCTCCAGCCGCTCGCCTGGATCGGCGTGTTCGACGAGGTCGGGTTCAGCAACGGGTGGTGGGAGGCCCTGTACCGGGTCTGCGTCGGCCCGGCGATGCTCTGGGGCCCGATCACCATCGTGCTGGGCATCGCGTACTACCGCCGCCGCACCCGCACCGCATGAGCCTCCTCCAGCGCGCGCAGGAAGTCGGAGCCGCCGACTTCCTGCGCATTCGTGGGTGTCAGGCTTCCGACGGTGTCGGTGTCAGTGCGTCCGGAAGTACTCGCCGACCGCGGTGAAGGCCTCCTTCGGGTCCCAGGGGAGTCCGGGGAACCTGCTGCCCGGGCGGTCCTCGTAGACCTTGACGATGCCGTAGCTGGCCAGGTCGAGGTCGGCGCGCGGGTCGCCGTCCGGGCGGTGGGCGAAGTCGTAGAGCGCGAAGGTGAAGACGAAGGCGGCGTCGATCCCGCCGGCGTCGAAGGCCTCCAGCAGCTCGCGCAGGTACCCGGCCTGGCCGGGCTCGTCGCGCTGGTGGCTGCCGTTGAGGCGCACCGGTCCGTCGGGGCCGTACTCGACGATCTCCAGGCCGAGCGCGCCCCGGTCGCCCGCGCCGCGGTAGGTGGCGGAGCCGAACTCGGTGATGGCGACGGGCTTGCCCTGGACCGTCAGGTCGCGGACGCCGTCGGCGAAGCGGTCGGCGGTCTCGGCGGAGCGGTAGAGGTCGAGGGAGACGATGTCGAAGGGCGTCCAGTCGACACGCTCCAGTGGGACGGCGGCGTAGGTGACCGGGCCCTCGAAGTGTTCGCGGACGGCGGCCACGGCCGTGCGGAGGAAGGCGTTGACCTTGCCGCTCACCGCGCTGATGTGCTCCCGAACCGCCTCCGGCCGGGCGAGCAGGGCGACCCGCTCATCCGTGGTGTCGCCGGGCAGGAAGCCCGGGTTCATGAGGCTGAGCTCGGCGCCGGCCACGAACACCACCTCGGTCCCGCGCCGCCGCAGCCGTTCCGCCCGCCCGGCGCAGTCGGCGAACAGCCGCAGCATCTCCTCGCCGGTCAGCTCCAGCGGGTACGGGGAGAACCAGACCTCCAGGCCGAGGTCGGCCGCGTACCCGGCGGCGAGCTCGATCCGGTCCGCGTCCCCGCCCATGATCCGGACGGCGGTGCAGTGCAGCTCGTCGCGGATGATCCGCAGCTCCCGCTCGACCGTCTCCGGGTCTAACCGCTTGCGTGAGTACGCACCGTCCCTGAGGAAGCCGGTGTCGTAGCTGATTCCCTTGGCACGCATGGTCTTGTGCCTTCCTGGCGAGTAGAGAGCTTACGGTACGACAAGTACCGTAGTTGCCGTTGGCTCGGGCTGGCAAGAAGGATGGGGCGGTACGGGCGACAGCGAGGGCGGAGCGTGGGCATGGCCGGGCAGACGCGGCGGCGCGGGGCGGCGCTGGAGGAGGCGATCCTCCAGGCGGCGGTCGCGGAGCTCGCCGAGTCCGGGTTCGCCGGGCTGACCATGGACAAGGTCGCCGCCCGCGCGGGCACCAACAAGAACGCGATCTACCGCCGTTGGCCGAACCGCATCTCCCTCGGCATCGCCGCCTACAAGCAGCTCGCCAAGGCCGCGCCGCTCCCCGACACGGGTGAACTGCGCGGCGACGTCCTGGAGTTGCTGCGCCAGGCGAACCGGCACTGGAGCTCCCCGCTCGGCGGGGTGCTGCGCGACCTGCTGGCCGCGGCGGGCGGTGCGGCGGAGGTCCTGGCGCAGCTGCAGGACCAGTCCGGCGACGCGGCGGCCGCGCCCTGGCTCACCGTGCTGGGCCGCGCCGTCGCCCGCGGCGAGGCGGCGCCGGAGGCGCTGCACCCGAGGGTGGCGACGGTGGCGATCGTGTTGCTGCGCAACGAGTTCGTCGTGCGCGGTGTGCCGACCGCCCCCGACGACGTCCTGGTGGAGATCGTGGACGAGGTCTACCTGCCGCTGGTGCGGCGGCGGAGCGCGCTCGGCTAGACCTCGCTGTTCCCGGCTAGACCTTGGCGTTCCCGGTGGCGTTCCCGGCGACCAGGGAGTCGGCCAGCCGCTCGGCGACGGCGCCGTCCAACGGGCCGTGCCCGAGCAGGAAGCGGTACCAGAACACCCCGTAGACCTGGTCCACGATCAGGTCCAGGTCGGCGTCCCCGGCCAGTTCGCCGCGCTCTCGCCCCCGGGAGAGGAGCTCGCGCAGCTCGGTCCGGCGGGTCGCGGTGAAGCTCTGCATCAGCTCGGCCAGGTGCGGGTCGCGGGCGGCCTCGCGGGTGAGGGTGCGCAGCGCGGAGGCGGTGGTGCCGCGCTGGGCGGCGTCGAAGGTGTCGGCGATGAAGGCGCGCAGGTCGGTGCGCAGGGCGCCGGTGTCCGGGCCGGGGACGTCCTGGTCGGCGCGGTCGGTGAGGGCGTCGAGCAGGACGGCGCCCTTGGAGGGCCACCAGCGGTAGACGGTCTGCTTGCCGACGCCCGCCGTGCGGGCGATCGCGTCGACGGTGACGGGCGTGCCGTCGGACTCGGCGAGCAGGAGCAGCGCGGCGTCCAGGATCGCGCGGTGGGCGGCCTCGTTGCGGCGGCGGCCGGTGTGCGGGCGCGCGGACGGGCTCTGCTCGGCTCGGGGGTTGGTCTCGCTCATCGTGGTGTCCCTTTCTTCCCGCCTCGCTTGACAAGACTATCAGTCTCGGCAAGCATCATTGTCGGAACCAGCGGTCTCGACAAGAACTCGACCAAGCCGGAAGGGCCCAGCACCATGAGCACTGCATCGAACCTCTTCGCCGGACAGCGCGTCGTCGTGATGGGCGGCAGCTCCGGCATCGGCGAGGCGGCCGCCACCGCCTTCGCGGCGGACGGCGCCGAGGTCGTGATCACCGGCCGCGACCGCGGGAAGCTGGACGCCGCCGTTGCCCGGATCGGCGGCAAGACCACCGGTCAGCAGGTGGACGCGACCGACCCGGCCGCCATCGCGGCCTTCTTCGCCGAACTCGGCACCGTCGACCACCTGGTGGTCGCGGTCAGCGGTGCGGCCGGCAGCGGGCCGTTCGCCCAGCTCGACCTGGCCGACCTCGCCACCGGCTTCGACGCCAAGTTCTGGCCGCAGGTCCAGGTCCTGCAGTCGGCGCTGCCGCACCTGCGTGAGGACGGCTCGGTCACCCTGATCACCGCCGCCTCCGCCCGCGCCGCCATCCCCGGCACCGCCGGTCTGGCCGCCATCAACGGCGCCCTGGAGGCGATGGTCCCGCCGCTGGCCGTCGAACTCGCCCCGCTGCGGGTCAACGCCGTCTCGCCCGGCGTCGTCGACACCCCGTGGTGGGACCGCGTCCCCGCCGAGCAGCGCACCGCGCTCTTCGACGGCCTCGCCGCCACCACCCCGGTCGGCCGGGTCGGCCGCCCCGAGGACGTCGCCCGGGCGATCCACATGCTCGCGGCGAACACCTTCGTCACCGGCATCGTCCTCGATTGCACCGGCGGGGCCAACCTGCCCACCGGCCGCTGAGTGCACCTGAGCACGCCTGAGCACACCGCACGGCCCGGCCCGGGAGCGATTCCCGGGCCGGGCCGTTGTGGTGAACTGTTCGTCGTGGTGGTGGACGTCCTGGCGTCGAGCCTTCTGCTGTGCTCCTGCCGTTCCGCTACGCCCGGCCCGTCACCACTCCGCCACCCGGTAGTCCTTCAGGAACACCCCCGACACCGGGTGCCCCGATTCGCCGCGCACGATCGGGTCGTACACCCGGGCCGCGCCGTCCACGATGTCCAGCGGGGTGCGGAAGCCCTGGGCGGCGATCCGGGTCTTCTTCGGAGCCGGGTTCTCGTCGGTGATCCAGCCGGTGTCGACGGCGCACATGTGCACGCCCCGGGTGGCGAGTTCGGCCGCGCTGGTGCGGGTGAGCATGTTGAGCGCGGCCTTGGCCATGTTGGTGTGCGGGTGGCGCGCGGTCTTGTTGCGGACCGCGAACCGGCCCTCCACCGCCGTGACGTTGACGATGTAGCGGGCGGGGCGCGGGGATGCGAGCAGCAGTGGCAGCAGCCGGTCGCAGAGCAGGGCCGGGGCCAGGGCGTTGACCAGCTGGGTCTCCAGCATCTCCGCCGGGTCGAGCGAACCGAGCGTGGCGGACCAGGAGTTGGCGGGTGCGAGGTCGGGCAGCAGTCCGGCCTCGTCGGTGAAGTCCAGCAAGGACCCGGCGCCCGCCGGAAGTTGGGCGGCGGCGCCGGAGAGCGGCCGGAAGCCGGGGGCGTGGGTGATCGCCCGGCGGTCGGCCGCGGGCAGTGCGGTGGACTCGCCCGCCGCCAGCAGGGCGTACGACTGCGGCGGACGGCGCAGGGTCTGCGCGGCGTTGTTGACCAGGATGTCCAGCGGGCGGCCGTCCGCCCGCAACTCCTCGGTCAGCCCCAGGACCTGGCGCGGGTCGCGGAGGTCGATGCCGACCACGGTCAGCCGCTCCCACCACTGCTCGCTGCCCTCGGCGGCGCGGAAGCGACGGACGGTGTCCTGCGGGAAGCGGCTGGTGGTGATCAGCTCGGCGCCGTCCCGTAGCAGCATCAGCGCGAGTTGGAAGCCGATCTTCACCCGTCCACCGGTGAGCAGCGCGCGGCGCCCGCGCAGGTCGGTGCTGAGGGAGCGACGGGCGGTGTTGTCGGCTGCGCAGTCCAGGCAGAGCATGTGGTAAAAGCCGTCGACCTGGCGGTAGGTCTGTTTGCAGACGTAGCAGCGGCGCGGGATCTGCAGCTCGCCGACCTGCCCTCCCGTGGCCGGGGCGAGCGGCGCGTCCTCGCGGCGGTGCCGGTTGCCGGTGGCGGTGGTGGCGAGCAGCTCGGCGTCGGCCTGCCGGACGGCCTGCTTGGCCTCCTGGCGGCGGCGCTTGCGGCTCTCCATGACGAAGGAGCCGAGCTGGCGCTCGGCGTGCAGTCGGGTGCGGTCGTGGGAGGGGAGTGCGCGCAGCCGGCCGAGGGTGCGGCTGAACGCGGCGAGTTCCTCGGGGGTGAGGCCCGCGGCGCAGGCGGCGTCGCCGGTCGGAAAGATCGTGTCGAGCTGGTCGTGGTCGTCCCGGACCGTCATGTCCGCCCCCTTTGTCGTACAAGTGGGACGGACTGTAATCGACGGTCCGGGACGATGGGATGTCAATTTCTCCGGGCTCGGCCTGCTCAGCCGCAGTCGGACGTCAGCGAGGCGACCCGGCGGCCGTCGAGCTCGTGCTTGCCGAAGCCGACGAGCTCCTGCTCGTCCCCGCCGAAGTGGGGCTGGTCGTTCAGGCGGATGATGCAGCCGAAGTCGTCCGGCAGTGGGTTGACGGCGGAGCGCGGGAAGATCGGCGGCTCGATGTCGTCCAGCTCGCGCAGCTGGAAGCCGTCCTTCGTGATGTGGGCGTCCTCGTCGAGCAGGATGCGGCCGGTCTGGTGCGGGCCCTCGAAGAGGCAGAGGTGGCCCTTGGGGCAGCGGGCGGCCGCGGGTGCCGCCGGGTCGGCGTGGACGGCGGGGGCGGTCGCGGCGGCGAGGCCGAGGGCGGCGGAGCAGGCGAGGGCGACGCGGAGCAGGCGGTGGCGCACGGGGGCTCCCAACATGAGGCGGTGACCGACAGTGCTGTCGGCATCACCGCATGCTAGGTGGTTTCCGGACGAACGGACGGCGCCACGCGCGGGTTTCGGACATGCGGGAGGACGCGCCGAGGTGCCGGCGGCCCCCGACCCACCGGCACCTCGGAGACCGGGATCAGCCCGCGTACTGGCTGAAGATCTTGGCGAACTCGTACGGCTGCTGCGGGATGTTGGTGCACTTCGACAGCGAGCCGCCGGTGCAGGCGTTGGCGTCGCGGGTGGCGTCCCAGAAGGCCAGCAGGCCGAGGTGGTTCTGCTGGGCGAAGGTCACCAACTGCTGGGCGGCGGCCTGGTTGTAGATCTGGTGGTCGTCGTTCTCGCCGATCATCGGGGTGACCCCGACCATGGCCCACAGCCGGGCGTCGGTCTTCGCCGGGTAGAGCGCCTTGAGCTGGCCGAAGAGCGACTGCGCGGCCTGGACGGCGGCGTTGCCGTAGTCGGTGCCGGAGCGGTAGTAGTCCATCGCCATGATGTTGACCAGGTCGAGGTCGACCCCGGCGTCGCGGGCGGACTTGACGATCGCGACGCCCTCGCTGGTCAGGCCCTCGGGCAGGACGGGAAGGGTGAGCGAGACCTTGAGGCCGGGGTGGGCCTGCTGGAGCTTGGCGAGCGCGGCGGAGCGGCGGTCGTTGGAGGCGGTGTCGGCGATCGCCGCGCCCTCGATGTCGTAGTCGACGTAGCGCAGGTTGTAGGCGTTGACGACCGCGTCGTACTCGGCGAACAGCGAGTCCACCGAGCCGCAGGCGGCGGCGAGTTCAGTGCCGCTGGCGCCGCCGAACGAGAGCTTGACGTCGCCGCCGGCCGCGCGCAGCGCGTCGACCTGGTCCTTGGCCCAACCGGTGCGCGGGTCGTGGGCGTTGAACCAGCTGGCCTTGCAGCCGACGCCGGTGACGAAGCCCATGGTGTAGCCCTTGACGCCGCCGGCCTTGGCCATGTCGGGCATGGCCGGGGTGGGCCAGGCGCCCATGTCGATGTACGGGGCGACCGGCAGCGGGACGTTCGGCGGCGGGGTGCCCGGGCCGCCGGTGGGTGTGCCCGTGGGAGTGCCGGTGGGCGTGCCGGTGGTCGGCGGGGTGCTGGGGTTGCCGCCGCCGGGGCCGGTGAGGGTGATGTCGTCGGCCAGGTAGGCGCCCTGCCCGTACCAGCCGTGCAGGTAGACGGTGACGCTGGTGGTGCTCGGGCCGGTGGTGAAACTGGTCGACAGCTGCTGCCAGTTGGGGCCGCCGACGGTCCAGGTGGCCGGGTCGGTGATGCCACTGCCGGTCACGCCGAGGTAGACGTACTGCCCCTGCACCCAGGCGCCGAGGTTGTACGTGGTGCCGGGTTGGACGCTCACGGTCTGGGAGCACTGCGCGGTGTCGCTCGCGCTCGCCGCCCCCTTGAGCGTGTAGTTCCCGCTGTGCGCACCGGAGTTGACGACGCTTCCGGTCCCGCCGGAACAGCTCCACGGGTCGAGCGCGCCGCTCTCGAACCCGGCGTTGGCGAGGAGGTCGCCGTCGGCGGCGCCGGCGTTCCCGGCGAGGGCGGCCAGGCCGCCGGCGGCGAGCACGGTGGCGGCGGTGAGGCTCAGCAGTTTGGTCCGGCCGGCTGACCGGCGGTGCGTGCGGGCGTGCTGGAGCGCGCTGGGCATGGGGGTGCCTCTCGGGACGGTGGGCCGCCCGCGCCGCGAAGGTGGGCAGACGCGGGGCGGGCGGCAGCGTGGGGGCTGGCGCGGTGCGGGGGAGGAGCGCGGTGCTGAGGATCAAACTGGACTAGACCAGCTGTGCACGTCAAGCACTTCCCGACGTTCGAAAGCCCACCGAGGGCAGGTTTTAGGGCGGGTTTAAGGACGGTGGGACAGTTGCGCCAGCTCCTGTGCCGAGAGGGTGAGTTGCCCCGCCGCGGCCGAGTCGCGGATGGAGGCCGGGCGGCGTGCGCCCGGGATCGGGACGACGGCGGGGGACTGCGCCAGGTGCCAGGCGAGGCAGACCCGCTGCGGGCTGACGCCGTGGGCGCGGGCGACGGTGTGGAAGGGCGTGTCCGAGGCCGGGGCGCCGGTGCCCGGGTCGTCGACGGCGCTGGGAGAGATCCCGCCGAGCGGGCTCCAGGGCAGGAAGGCCAGGCCGAGTTCGGTGCACAGGTCGAGGGTGTCGCGGGTGGCGGGGTGAGCGGGGGAGAAGCGGTTCTGCACCGAGACCAGGCGCGGGCCGAGGATCTCCCGGGCGGTGCGGATCTGCTCGCAGTCCACGTTGGAGAGGCCGACCATCCGGATGGTGCCGGCGTCCGCGAGGTCGCGCAGCGCGCCGACGGAGTCGGTGAAGGGGACGGCCGGGTCCGGCTTGTGGAGCTGGTAGAGGCCGATGGCCGCCACGCCGAGCCGCTGCGCCGAGGCCTCGGCGGCGCGGTGCAGGTGGCGGGGGTCGCCGTTGACGGTCCACCTGCCGTCGCCGGGGCGGCCCCGACCGCCCTTGGTGGCGACCAGCACCTCGTCCGTGCCGCTGCCGTGGGCGGCGAGCGCGCGGGCGATGAGGCGTTCGTTGTGGCCGAGTTCACCGGCGTGCCAGTGGTAGCTGTCGGCGGTGTCGATCAGCGTCACGCCCGCTTCGAGGGCGGCGTGGATGGTGCGGACGGCCTGGTCCTGGTCGGGGCGGCCCTCGACGGACAGCGGCATCGCGCCGAGGCCGACCGCGCTCACCGTGACGCCGCCGATGGCGCGGGTGGCGCGGGTGGCGTCGATGGCCTGGGTGGCGCAGGGCAATGCGGGAGCGGGCGTCATCGCCGGGCCTCCTTGACGGCCTGGGGGAGCCAGTCGGTGATCGGGGAGAAGCGGAAGCCGAGGCGGGCCGCCCGGCCGGTGTCCATCGCGTAGCAGCGGTCGAAGGAGAACGGTGAGAGCGGCTCACCGACCCCTTCCGTCAGCACCGGCTCGGTGCCCAGCTCGCGGCCGATCGCCGCGCACAACTCGCGTACGTCCAGCGTTCCGTGGGAGGCCGCGTTGACGGCCCCGGTGAAGTCGGCCGTCGCGGCCCAGCCCAGGAACCGGGCGATCTCCGTCTCGTGGATGAAGGAGGCGTTCTGCGGCGCGGGGTGGACGGCCACCGGCAGGCCGCGCTCGATCCGCTCCACGTGGTGCGCCAGCCGTCCGGTGAAGTCGGCGCCGCCGAGGACGTGCGCGGTGCGCACGGTGGCGACGTCGAAGGGCGCCTGCCGGGTGAGCAGGGCCTCCGCCTGGCGCTTGCCCTCGCCGTAGTGGGACTCCTGGAACGCCGGGTCCGCCCAGGGGAGTCGCAGGTCCACCGGCTGGGCCGACAGGTCGACCGCTTCCTCCGCGAGGGGCGGCCCGCCGGGGCGGCCGAGGTGGGCGTAGACCTCGACCGTGGAGGTCAGCAGGTAGCGCGGGGTGCGGTCGGCGAAGACCCGGGCGGCGACGGCCGCTTGGACGGGCGTGTAGCAGACCTGGTCGACGACGGTGTCGAAGCGCCGGTCGGCGAGGGCCGCGTGCAGCGCGCTCTCGTCGTCGCGGTCGGCGCGCAGGTGGGTCACGCCCCGGGGTGCGGGGGTCGAGCCGCGGTTGACGACGGTCACCGTCGCGCCCGCGTCCCGCAGGTCCTCGATCAGCCGTCTCCCGAAGTAGCGGCTGCCTCCGATCACGCACACGTCCACTGCTCGCGATCCCTCCCTGGTCCGGTGCTGTCCGTTCTCGGTGATCAGCCTGCCCGGCCCGGCTCGACAGCAGTAGTGTCGATGTGGACGCCCCATCATTAGGAGAACTGTTGATCGACGTTCAGCGGCTCGCGGTCCTGCGGGAAGTCGCCCGCTGCGGCAGCTTCAACCGGGCGGCCGTGGCACTGCACTGCACACCCTCGGCGGTCTCGCAGCAGATCGCCGCACTGGAGCGCGGCCTCGGCGCGCCCGCGGTCGAGCGCTCCACGCGCGGCGTCACGCTCACCGACGCGGGGCGGCTGCTGGTGGAGGCGGCCGACGCGATCGCCGCCGAACTGGCCGACACCCAGCAGCGGATCGAGAAGCTGACCGCCGTGCGCACCGCCCTGACCGTCGCCGCCTTCGCCAGCGGCGGCCGACGGCTGCTGCCCTCCGCCCTGGCCGGATTCGTCGCCGACCACCCGGAGGTGGAGCTGACGATCCTGGAGGCGGAACCCGAGGAGAGTCTGCCCGCCGTCCGCGAGGGCCGGGCCGACCTCGCCCTCGCCTACCACCTCGACGGCCCGCCGCCCGCCCGGTCCGGCGACCGCTCCGGCCTGGACTGGACGGCGCTGGGCGAGGACCCGCTGCGGGTCGTCCTGCCGCGCCGCCACCCGGCCGCGGCCCGCTACCGGGCCCGGCCCGAGCCCCCGCACCTGGCCGAACTCGCCGACCAGCGCTGGATCCTGGGCTGCCACAAGTCCGCCGGCCAGCTCGCCCGCCACGCCGCCCTGGTCGGCGTCGAATTGCGGATCTCCTGCACCGCGACGGACTACGACTTCGCCCAGTCGCTCGTCCGGGCCGGCATCGGGATCGCCCTGATCCCGGAGATCGGCCTGACCCGGCACCCGGACCTGGTCGCCCTCCCGCTCGCCGAGCCCGGCCCCCGGCGCCATCTGGGCCTGGCCCTGGCCCGCCGTCGGCGCGGCCACGCCGCCCGCCTGGCCGAGGAGTTGGCGTCCCGGCTGGTCGCGGAGACGGAGACGGAGACGGAGCCGAGGGCGGAGGCGGAGGCGCCGAGGTGAGGCGCCGTCCGCCTCCGCCCGGGAGGTCAAGGGCAGGACGTCAACGGCTCGGGATCAGCCGCAGCAGGGCTTGCACTCCTTCACCTGCACGTTGTCCAGCACCGGCCCGTACACGCCCCCGACGGTGCTCTCGAAGGTCAGCGTGGTGGCGGAGTTCTGCGCGACGAAGTTGAACTGCCGGCCCACGTAGCCCATCGCGGTCCTGGTCTTGCCGGTGACGTCGAAGGAGAAGTCCTGGAAGTCCTGTCCGTCGATGAGCGCCCGGCCGGTGCGCAGGGCGATTCCGCCGTCGGGGTTGCCGGCCAGGGCGTAGGTCACCGAGTACGTGGCGCCGGGGACGGTGGTGAAGGTCTGGGCGACGGCGCCGGGGCCGGCGCCGTTGAGATCGAGGGACTGGTCGCCCTCGGCGGCCTGCCAGAAGCCGGCGCCGATCAGGTCGACGGTGCCGCTGGTGACCTGCCAGGGGCCGATGTTCTGGCCGGCGACCGGCTCGCTGAAGCTGTTCGCGGCGACCTTGGGGGACTCGAAGCTGCCGTCGTCGAAGTGGCTGAGGGCGCGGTGGCCGCCGGCCGCCTGCGCCGGGGCGGCCAGCGCGGTGCCGGCGGCGACGAACAGGGCGAGGGCGGCGACGCGGGTGCGCGAGAGCGACATTTGTACCCCAACTTCCGTGGTGAAAGGCCGAGATGATCGGCTGTGCACAGAGAGTCGACCGTCCTGGAGCGCTCTGCCAAGACCGGACGGGCGGCGCCCGGTGGTGCAGGGCGCGTGGGGGCGGGCTCCTACGCGCCGGTTTGCCGCACGGGCGGTTGCCGCAGGCTCGGCGGACCGTCCGGGGGCGAATGCCCTTTCGTCCGGGGGCGAACCCTCCTGGCCGACCGCCCGGTCCCCGGGCCCGGTGGTGAAAGCGGAGGCGCACGCCCCGCTCACACCCCTACGGTGGCCTGATGACCATACGAACGCCGGGCGATCCCTTCGACGGCCCACGGATCTGCTTCCTCGGCGACTCCTTCGTCCAGGGCCTCGGCGACCCGGAGTTCCGCGGCTGGATCGGCCGGGTGCTCCAGGCCGCCGCGCCGCACGCCACCGCCTTCAACCTCGGCGTCCGCCGCCAGACCTCGGCGCAGGTGCGGCAGCGCTGCTGGGCGGAGGTCGAGGCCCGCACCCTGCCCGGGGCCGACCACCGGCTGGTGCTCTCCTTCGGCGCCAACGACGCCGTGACGGAAGGCGGCGCGCCCCGGGTCGCGCATCCGGACACCCTGGCCAACCTCGCCGCCCTGCTCGACGGCGCCCACGAGCGCGGCATCGCCGCCCTGGTGGTCGGCCCGCCCCCGGTGATTGGTCTGGGCCCGGACCACCTGGCGCGGCTGCTGCGGCTCGTCCCCGCGATGGCCGAACTCTGCGCCTCCTCCGGCGTCCCGTTCGTCGACGTCACCGAGGCACTGGCCGAGGACCCGACCTGGACGGCCGAGGCCGGGGCGGCGGACGGCGCCCACCCGGGCGCGGGCGGCTACGCGCGGCTCGCGGAGCTGGTGCTCTTCGGCGGGTTCGGGGACTGGATCAAGCCAACTCCGCGTCGGACTTGACCTTGAGCGCACTCGAAGGTGAAAGCTGGACGGGTTGATCCAACCCACGGACATCGGATCGGAGCACTGGCATGCGCAAAGCCTCGTTCGGCAGCGACGGCCCTGAGGTCGGCGTCATCGGCCTCGGCTGCATGGGGATGACCTTCGCCTACGACGTGCAGAACCGCGACGACGAGAAGTCGGTCGGGGTGATCCGCCAGGCGCTGGACCTCGGTGTCACCCTGATCGACACCGCCGACATGTACGGCCCCTTCACCAACGAGGAGCTGGTCGGTGCCGCGCTGGCCGGCCCGCACCGCGAGCGCGCCTTCCTGGCCACCAAGGTGGGCATCGTCCCCGGTCAGATCGGCGGGTCGGGCGCCCGCGACGGCAGCCCCGAGCACGTGCGCCGCTCGATCGACGACAGCCTGCGCCGCCTGGGCACCGACCACGTCGACCTCTACCAGCTGCACCGGGTCGACCCGAACGTCCCGATCGAGGAGACCTGGGGCGCGCTCGCCGAGACCGTCCAGGCCGGCAAGGCGCGCCGGATCGGCCTCTCCGAGGTGACGGTCGAGGAGATCAAGCGGGCCCAGTCGGTGCACCCGGTGGCCTCGGTGCAGTCCGAGCTGTCGCTGTGGACCCGGGACGTGCTGGACGACGTGCTGCCGTACACCGAGCAGCAGGGCATCGCCTTCCTGCCCTACTCGCCGCTCGGCCGCGGGTTCCTGACCGGCAGCATCGCCTCCTTCGACGAGCTGCCCGAGGACGACTTCCGCCGCCGGCTGCCGCGCTTCCAGCAGGACGCGCTGAAGGCCAACCTGGCGCTGGTCGCCAAGGTCAGGGAGATCGCCGAGCGGATCGGCGCCACCCCCGCGCAGACCGCGCTGGCCTGGGTGCTGGCCCAGGGCCGGTATGTCTTCCCGATCCCGGGCACCAAGACGCCGCGCTACCTGGTGGACAACGTGGCGGCGGCCGGGGTCGAGCTCTCGGCGGCCGACCTGGCCGAGCTGGACGCGCTGCCGGCCGCGGAGGGCGGGCGCTACGCCTGACGCTCCGGCGCCACGCCTGCCGGGTCCGGTGCTCGGCCCGGTCGGCCCGGTCGGCCCGCTCGGCTCGTACGGTCAGCGCTCCATGACCCACACCAGCTGCCGCCCGGTCTCCCCGGGAGCCCGGACGGTGGCCTCGGCGACCCGGTCCAGCCGGTAGCCGAGCTTGCGCGGGACGGCCGCGCTGGCGCGGTTCGCCTGGTCGCAGCGGATCTCCACCCGTGCGATCCCGGGCAGTGCCAGGGCGGCCTCGGTCAGCGCCCCCGCCCCGGCGGTGGCGATGCCGCGGCCGACGTGCCGGGCGGCGACCCAGTAGCCGATCTCCAGCGCGCCCGGGCCGATCCGCCCGTGCAGCCCGAGGGCGCCGACCACCCGGCCGGGTTCGGCGTCCAGCTCGGCCAGGTACATGAAGTCGGTCCCGGCCTCCCAGGCGGCGGTGCCGGCCCGGGTCAGCTCGGTGGTCCGTGCCCGGGTGGGGGCCTCGGCCGCCCAGTCCATCCAGGGCCGCAGATGGTCCAGGTTGGCGCGGACGGCCTTGTTCAGTGCCGCCGCGTGGGTGCTGCGGCGGCGGTGCAGCCGGAGGCCGCCGGGCAGCCGCAGCAGCTCGGGGGGCCGCCCGGTGGTGACCTCCGGGGGGTCACAGGACCGTGGCTGGGCTTGGCTCATGGCGGCGATTATGTCCTTGGCCCGGACCTGTCACCATCCGGAACCGGCGGCCGCGGCGCGGCGGGGGGCGCACCCGGCGCCACCCCGGCGCGTCAGACGGGCCCTAGAGCCGGACCAGCACCTCGTCGAGCTCCTTGCGTCGCAGATCCGGCACGCGCGCCCCCTCGGCGGGGTAGCCGACCGGGATCACATAGGCGGCCCGCTCCTCCGCCGGGCGGTCGCACACCTCGTTGAGGAACCGCATCGGGCTCGGGGTGTGGGTCAGCGTGGCCAGCCCGGCCTGGTGCAGCGAGGCCAGCAGCAGCCCGACCGCGATCCCCACCGACTCCTTGGTGTAGTACGGCCGCGGCGACTGCGGCCCCTTGTGCACCTCGAACACCACGATCACGGCCGGCGCGTCCTCGAGGAAGGGCTTCCGCCAGTCGGTGCCGATCGGCGCCAGCGCGGCCAGCCACTCCGCCGAGGCCCGGTGGTCGTAGAACTCGCGCTCCTCGGCCTCGGCCGCCTCGCGCAGCCGCCGTTTGCGCTCCGGGTCGGTGATCACCACGAACCGCCAGGGCTGGACGTGCGCGCCACTGGGCGCGGTGCTCGCGGTGCGGACCGCCCACTCCACCACCCCGTCCGGGATCGGGCGGGTGGAGTAGTCGCGGACGGTCCGGCGCCGCGCCATCACGTCGTGGAAGGCCCTGCCGCGGGCCTCGGCCTCGTGGGCCGGCACCGCCATCGGGGTGAGCGGGACGCTCGGGTACGGCGTCCCGGCCGTCGCACTGCCTGTGCTGTCAACCATGGTCGACAGCACAGCACATGACGGTCGCTCCGGGAAGAGGTCGAGACCAATCCGGAGACCGGTCCGGGGTCGGTCCGGGGCCGGTCCGGGATGGCTAGAGCTCGTGCACCCGCCCGTCCCGGACCTCGATCCGCCGGTTCACCGCCACGGTGTCCAGCATCCGCCGGTCGTGGGTGACGAGCAGCAGGGTGCCGGTGTACGAGCCGAGCGCGGACTCCAGCTGCTCGATCGCCGGCAGGTCCAGGTGGTTGGTGGGCTCGTCCAGCACCAGCAGGTTGACCCCGCGCGCCTGGAGCAGCGCCAGCGCGGCCCGGGTGCGCTCACCGGGGGAGAGGGTGGCGGCCGGGCGCAGCACGTGCACGGCCTTGAGCCCGAACTTGGCCAGCAGGGTGCGCACCTCCTCCGGCGTGAGCTCCGGTACGGCGGCCGCGAAGGCCTCCGCCAGCGGCTCGCCGCCCAGGCTGTGCTTGTTCTTAAAGATGTGCCCGCGCGCCTGGTCCACCTCGCCGACCACCACGCCCGAGCCCAGTACGGCGCTGCCGCCGTCGAGTTCCAGCCGGCCGAGCAGGGCCGCCAGCAGCGTGGACTTGCCCGCGCCGTTGGCGCCGGTGATGGCGACCCGGTCGGCCCAGTCGATCTGCAGG